>JBAVRC010001079.1:0-2810 GCA_049694615.1 Thermosynechococcaceae cyanobacterium
GGTCGAACTGCTTTATAGCCATCAAATAGGGCAAAGGCTTGGGCAATTTTCATCAGCGCAATCGACCCCCTCGGACTGGCTCCTAGTTGCACGTCCTCGGCCTGTCGAGTTGCGTGCACAATACTAACCACGTAGCGTTGCAAATCGGGGCTGACGGTCACCTGCTTTACGGCTTGCTTGAGGATAAAAATATCTTCCAGAGAGAGGCAGGGTTTCAGGTCTTCAATGGGATGCTGCTGAATTTGATTAGATAAAATTTCCACTTCTTCTTCCGAGGAAATATAACCCAATCCAAACTGAAGCGCAAATCGATCCATTTGCGCTTCTGGGAGGGGATAGGTCCCTTGAGAATCGATGGGATTTTGAGTGGCAATTACAAAAAAGGGATCGTGCAGTTTCTTTTGTTTGCCATCAATACTGACCTGGGATTCTGCCATGGCTTCGAGAAGGGCAGATTGAGTACGCGGCGAGGCCCGATTGATTTCATCGGCCAAGATGAGATGTGCAAATATTGGCCCTTCATGAAAGTGAAAGGTTTGATCCTTTGGGTTTAAAATCGAGACACCTAAAATATCTGACGGCAATAAATCGGGTGTAAACTGAATCCGCTTGAAATCGATATCGACAGATAAGGCGAGGGCTTTGGCCAATGTGGTCTTGCCTGTGCCGGGATAGTCTTCGAGCAGGACGTGTCCACCACTGAAGAATGCAGCGAGCAGTTTTCGGATAGATAGATCTTGTCCTTTAACAACGGTTTGGATATTTTTAGTCAAACGCCGATAAATATCTTGACCAGCAACAGCAGATTTGGGTAGGGAGGAGACGTGCATGAACGCTTTTTTACTCAGGATACCCACCCCATACGGGTTGTTTCACAACTTTTCGATGTCTATTGAATTAGATAAAACGGTGTTTTAACCCTGAACACCGAACGATACGATCACATCCCATATGCCATGGGTTTGAGATCTTTCGTCACCAGCGTTGCACTCTGAATGCGACGGGTCGCCGCCAGAATGCGATCGCACGGATCCCCTGTAACCCTCCTAGTCTGTGCTGGTAAGTCCTGCAGGGCTTTGCTGAGCGCTGGCTCAAAGTAGCGCTGGTTCCAGCCAATCAGGTATTGGTACCAGTTCTGTTTCCGGGCTGCGATCGCATTGCGGCGATGATAAAGGAAAATGCTCGAATTAGGCCCAAAGGAGGAGATTTTCCAGAATCTGCAACACCCCAATCGACAAAAATGGCCTGAAGCCACTCCGATCTTGGCCTGTGAGGCTACAATGGTCCAACCGAACCTGCCTACTGAATGTTTAGAGTCCATCTATGAAACGCTTTCTTTTCATTGCCTTGGCTTTGTTTGCCACGCCAGCGTTTGCGCAAGAAAAAATACCCAACCCTTTGATTGATTACAATGCCTTTCAGACCCTTGTGGTGCAGTCGTCGCAAGAGCGAGAATCCAGACGCCTCACCGAAGCAGAGTTTATTACCATGATGGGCGAGGAGAACGTCATCTTACTGGATGCCCGCAGCGAATCACGTTATGCGCTGCGTCATATCAAAGGTGCAATTAACCTCCCGTTTACAGACTTTACCGAACAATCGCTAGCGGCTGTCATTCCCCGCAAAGATAGCAAGGTTTTAATTTATTGCAATAACAACTTTGGCGGCAGTCCGATTTCGTTTGCCCCCAAAGCGGCAGCAGCTTCCCTCAACCTCTCCACCTATACGTCTTTGAAAGCCTATGGGTACAACAATATTTTTGAGTTGGGTCCATTGCTGGACATCTCGGCCACCCAAATTCCCTTTGAAGGGGCAGAAGTCAAGGGGCAAAGTTCTTAAGGGATAGGTCGTTTGTTTTGGGGTGAATGCAGCGGTTAATGCGTCAGATTTCTGCAGATGTGCGCCATTTTTGTCAGCGAGTGGGATACTAGGAACGTTCGTTTGAGGGATGAAGGGATCCGACGCGCCATCGTTTCCTGTTTTACATCCTATCCGGCGAACACCTGCTGTATGGTGGACGATGCATGTTCCAGACCTTACTCAACTTAACCCTTGCTTTTGAATTTACGTCGCCCGGATCGACGATCCATCTGGGGCCGATTGGTTTGCGTTGGTATGGTTTACTCATCGCCAGTGCGGTTCTCATCGGCATGACGCTTTCCCAGCGCTTAGCGCGAGTCCGTCAGCTTAGCCCAGAGTTGGTTGGCGACTTGGCGATATGGCTGATTGTGGGAGCCATTCCCGGTGCAAGGCTTTACTATGTCTTGTTTCAGTGGAGCTACTACAGCCAACATCCTGACCAAATTTTTGCAATTTGGCGCGGCGGTATTGCGATTCACGGGGCGATTTTGGGCGGAACCCTAGCCGCGTTGATCTTTAGCCGTCTCAAGCATTGTTCGTTTTGGCGATTGGCTGACGTGGTTGCACCCTCCTTGATTTTGGGACAAGCCATTGGCCGCTGGGGCAATTTTTTTAATTCGGAAGCCTTTGGCAGTCCCACCGATTTGCCCTGGAAGCTCTTGATTCCACCAGAACATCGTCCGTCTGGTTATGCCTCGGAAGCCTATTATCATCCAACGTTTTTATACGAATCTCTTTGGAATTTAATGGGCTTTGGACTGTTGATGACGGTGTTTTTACGATTTCCGAAGGCGAAACGGGGGACGATCTTTCTGGCCTATGCGATCGCCTATAGTTGTGGACGGTTCTGGATTGAGAGTTTGCGCACAGATAGTTTGATGTTGGGTCCCTTGAAGATTGCCCAAGTCGTCAGCTTAGTCGGCATTGCCATTGGGGGATTCGGGTTAAGC
>JBAVRC010001080.1:0-8219 GCA_049694615.1 Thermosynechococcaceae cyanobacterium
AGACTGGAACTGCCCCATCCGATTGCCTGACCAAGCTGTCTCGCAGTTTTTTTCGGGAGGTTCAATGCTGGTTTATGGAGATTGCGATTACTCCAGCGGAATTAGAAGTCCTCGCTAACCGATTTAAGGCGCTGGCAGAACCGACGCGGTTGCAAATTCTTGCGGCAATCTGCGATCAGGAGCGCAGCGTGCAGGACATCTGCGATCGCACGGGTCTACATCAGGCCAATGTCTCGAAGCATTTGCGATTGATGAAGCAGGCTGGGGTGTTGGCTTGCCGTCGAGAGGGTTCATGGCGCTACTACCGCGTGATTGATACCGAATTGTTGGCGCTCTGTCTCCATCTTCATCCGGCGGTCAAGCCATTCAATCCATCCATTTAGAGAGAGGAATCATGATGGGATGTCGTATTCGCAACTTTTTTTCCTGGCTGCTGCTGTTGGGGGCGATCGCCTTAAGCATCGCGCTGGGGTTAGGTCTATTCAATCCGCCGAGTGCCGCTGCCGCAATCCGTCAGCTCGAAGAAACACCAGGGCAGATGGTCTATCAATCTAGAGCCACCCTCAAGGATCAGCATGGGAGCGGCTGGCAGGCGATCGCCTTCAAACGGGTGCGCCCTGATGGTCAAACCAGCATTGAGCTAAGACTAGTGGGCTTTCCAGGGGTAGCGGTTCTAGATCGTTCCCAGCCGCTTACCGTAACGAATTCGTTAGGCAAAACCCTGATGGCTCCTGATGCCTCCAGTGCCATTTTTGGGGAAACCAAAGAACCTGAACCGAATGTGGGTCAGTACGACCTATTGCCCTTGCTTTCTCAGCTACAGGCAGAGGTTCCCTTGCAGTTAACCCTTCCCATCGTGGGCGGTGAAGGTATTACCCTTTCCGTGTCGCCTACGCTGCTTCAAGAATGGCAAATTCTTGCCCAGGATTCCTAGATTTTGAGACTTATTTGGAGAACAGACAATGACTGAGCTATTTTCACCCGAATGGATGCAGGCTTTTGGTGAGCAGTGGAATGCTGAACCAGAGTTGGCAGATGCCCTCGCCAAAATACATTTCAATTCTGTGATTGGGTATGGTTTTGAAGATGCCCCAAACCCAATCGGTGTATTGGCAATTGTAGAGGGTCGAGTCACCTGCGCTAGCGCTTTCAAGGGCCAGAAATTGAACTGGGATCTGCGGGCCGATCGCCAACATTGGCAGGACTGGATGACCAAAGGGCTAAACATGATGGGAATCAGCTTGGCCTATCTAACCCGCAAGCTGCAATTTCGGGTGGGAGACTACACCGCCATGATTAAAGATCCGCGCATGGCTGGCCCGTTCATCAAATCTTTTGCGGTGATGAGCAAAGTTTAAAAGGAAAAGACCCATGACTCACAGTTCCGCAGATTCCCTCCCCCGTCAATCTCTGGATGAATCCCTCGATGCATCTCCCGAACAACCTACGGCTTCCTTGCCTAAGCTGTCTCGCAATCACTGGGGATTGTTGCTGGGCGGAGTGCTAGTACTAGCGGGGGGGGCTTGGGGCGTGGCGCAACTGACTCGTCCTCCCCATGAACAGGAAACATCGACCCTCCCCGTGATCGCAGTTAACACCCTAACCATTACGCCGCAATCCACGGCTAGTACCCTGGAACTCTCCGGCACGATTCGTCCGCTGGATCAGGCTGTGCTCTCGACCAGAGTAACAGGACGGATTATGCAGTTGTCTCTAGAGGCGGGCGATCGCGTCCAAAAGGGTCAGGTGGTCGCCAGAATTGATGTGGTGGATATTGCCGCCCAAGCGAATCAGGCACGTTCTGGAGTAATCCAAGCCCAGTCTGGTGTTGCCCAGGCGCAGTCTGGGGTGTTGCAAGCCCGTTCCGAGTTATCCCGCGCTCAGGCAGTGCTGAGTCAGCTTGAGTCACAACGGATCGAAGTCCAAGCGGCTCTGAAATTAGCGCAGATTGACCAACAGCGAATGACGAAACTTCAGGCGGTGGGTGCGATTTCCCAGGAACGATTGGATCAAGCCAATACGGTTTTGGCTCAGTCCAAAGCCAAGGTTGCCCAAGTCGATGCGGGGATGCGGCAGTCCCAGGCGGCGATCGCCCAGGCACAAGCGGCGATCGCCCAGGCACAAGCGACGGTGGAACGCGCTCAGGCGGCGGTCGATCAAGCCGAATCTGGCGTGACGGCGGCCTCCGCAGGGGTTCGATACGGGACGGTGATTGCGCCCTTTTCTGGTGTGGTGGTGCAAAAACTCGCCTACGAGGGTGAAATGTCAGCACCAGGGACAGCACTGCTGAAGATTGAAAGTCAGGATCGGTTGCAGCTAGAAATTTCGGTGCCTGAAGAAAACTTACGCTTTGTGCGGCGGGGGCAGCCTGTCCAGGTCAGAGTGGATGCCGCAAATGAAACGTTTCGCGCCACCATTGGGCAAATTGTTCCGACCGCAGATGCCAACTCTCGGAGTTTCCTCGCCAAAATCCCCTTGCCCCTTTCTGAGCGATTGATCACGGGGATGTTCGGGCGCATTGCTCTCCCGAATGGAACTCAGCAAGGCATCGCCATTCCCAAATCTGCTTTGATGCAGCGGGGGCAACTTCAGGGGGTCTATGTGGCGGAGTCCACCTCATCCAAACCTACCGCAACGCTGCGCTGGGTCAAAACGGGAAAAACCCAGAACGGACGGGTCGAAATTGTGACGGGATTGACGAAAGGCGATCGCATTATTACAAGTCCAATTGCTCAACTCACAGACAGCCAACCGATCTCTGTAAAACCTTAAGCCTATGGGAGGTTTCCGATGCAACGCAAATTTTGGTTATGGCTTGCTATCGCTATCCTGACTCTAGCAGTGGCAGTACTCGTACCGTATTACATTCGCAGTCAAACGGCACAGATGGGGCCGGGAATGATGCATAGAGAAAGGGGAATGATGGGAAATCCCAGGATGGGGGATGACGCCCAGACCATTCATCAACTGTTTGCCGGACACGATCGTATCCGTCGCACCGTTACAAACATCCCTGGCGGCATTCGTGCGGTCACGGAATCAGACGATCCGCAATTGACCGCGCTTATTCAATCCCATGTCTCTCAGATGTATGAGCGGGTTAGTCAGGGTCAGCCGATTCCGATGATAAGCATGAGTTCGACCCTCCCAGACATGGTTCAGGCGGCAAACCAGTACCAACGAAAGATTCAGTTTACACCGAAGGGAATTTCCGTTGCTGAAACCTCGACCGATCCCAGGTTAGAGGCAATCATTCGAGCACACGGGCTGGAAGTGACCCAATTCGTAGAACGCGGCATGTCCGCCATGATGCACGGAAGGATGCAATAGATCATGAACGGCGATTCCAATGGGAAATATCCATCACCTCAACCCCATCCTTTGGGTTTTGTGGGGCGCTTAGCCAAGCAGTTTATTGACTCCAAACTTACGCCGCTGATTATCTTGGTGTCGCTGCTGTTGGGGCTTGGGGCAACGATGATTCTGCCCCGCGAAGAAGAGCCGCAAATTACGGTGCCAATGGCTGATGTCTTTGTGCAAATGCCAGGAGCCTCAGCTAAGGATGTGGAGCAGCGAGTCACGGCTCCGATGGAGAAGTTGATCAAAGAACTCCCCGGCGTGGAGTATGTCTATTCCACCTCTCGGTCTGGTTCCTCGCTGGTGATTGTGCGGTTTCTGGTCGGGCAAAATACCGAAGATGCGATCGTCCAGCTTTATAACAAGCTCTACAGCAACTTCGACAAAATTCCCCCCGGTGTCTCGCAACCGCTGATTAAATCGCGCTCCATCGACGATGTGCCCATTCTCACCGTGACGCTCTGGGGAGAACAGAGCACCGGAGCCGAACTGCGTCAAATTGCCGCGCAGTTGGATGAACAAATTAAACAAGTTCCCGATGTCTCCGAGACAACCCTGATTGGCGGACAGAAGCGTCAACTGCGGGTAGACCTCGACCCCACTAGATTGAATGCCTACGGCTTAACCCCCTTAGAAATTTCCCAAGCCTTCCAGTCGCAGAACACGGAACTGGCCAGTGGTGCCTTGAATCAAAATAATCAATCTTTTCTGCTCAGAACCCAGAGTTTTATCCGTTCTGCCGAGGATGCTCAGGGCTTAGTGGTGGCCGTTGCTAATAGCCAACCTGTCTATCTTCGGGATGTGGCCACGGTGACCGATGGAGCCGAAGAACCCGCTAGCTATGTGTTTTTTGGACAAGGTGCAGGAGTAGAAGGAAAATCCGCTCGTGCTCCGGTTGGGGAAACGGATGCGGTGACGATTGCGATCGCCAAGCGTTCCGGGGCCAATGCAATTCAGGTGTCTCACCATGTTCTCCATAAGTTAGAGAAAATCAAACGCAACTACATTCCCAAAACCGTTCATCTCACCGTCACCCGCGACTATGGGGAGACTGCCGCCGAACGCTCCAATGAATTGCTGTTTCACATGCTGATTGCTGTGGGTTCGGTGACACTGCTGATGTGGTTTGCGATGGGCAAAAAAGAGGCGATGGTCGTAGCGGTTTCCATTCCCGTCACCTTGGCGCTCACTCTGTCGAGCTTCGTATTTTACGGATTCACCCTGAATCGCGTCACGTTTTTTGCGCTGATCTTTTCCATCGGGATTTTGGTGGACGATGCGATCGTGGTCGTCGAAAATGTCGGGCGACATCTGGAACTCCCTGAAAATAAAGAGCGCCTCCGCATCGCCTCCAACCGTCACCGTACCCTGCAACGCATTGTCCTAGAAGCCGTAGATGAAGTGGGAAACCCCACTATTTTGGCTACCCTGGCGGTGATTGCCGCCATTCTGCCGATGGCTTTTGTGGGGGGCCTGATGGGGCCGTACATGCGCCCAATTCCCCTGGGAGCCTCCGCTGCCATGATTTTCTCGGCACTAGTAGCATTTATTGTCGTGCCCTGGACGACCATGCGGGTCTTTGCTAATGCGAGTCACGCGGCCCACGATCATGGCGAAGATGCCCTCAGCCGTCTGTATCGTCGGTTTATGTATCCCCTGATTCACTATCCTCGGCGGGGCACTGCGTTTATGACCGCTACGGTTTTAGCGCTAGTGTTGATGGTGGTTGGGCTGGCAGGGCTGCGGCTGGTGATCTTAAAGATGATGCCCTACGACAATAAGAGCGAGCTACAGGTGGTGCTGAATATGCCGGAAGGCACGACCTTGGAGCAAACGGCGCGTGTCACTCGCGAAATGGGACAGTATCTCGCTACAGTTCCAGAGGTAACCCACTATCAAAGCTATGTGGGGACAGCTTCGCCCTACAATTTTAACGGCCTTGTGCGCCATTACTTTCTCCGCTCTGGGCCAAATGTAGCGGATCTTCAGGTGAATTTTCTGCCCAAGGGCGATCGCACTCGTCAAAGCCATGACATTGCCAAGGCTATCCGTCCGCACCTGAAGGCGATCGCCGATCAGTACAGTGCCCGCCTGCAAGTCGCCGAAATTCCCCCTGGCCCACCCGTTTTGCAAACCCTGGTCACGGAAATCTATGGGCCGGACTATAACGGACAAATCGAGTTAGCCAAAAAGCTCCGCCAGACTTATCAGAAGTCTCCTGGCGTCGTCGATGTAGACTGGTATGTAGAAGCCCCCCAGACGGACTATCGGCTGATCGTCGATCGCGAAAAGGCGGCGCTGAATGGCATCAGTCCCACCCAAATTTCCGAGGTGCTGCAAATTGCGCTATCGGGTCAAAATGTGGGGCTACTCCATGACGAAAATGCCCGTGAAGATGTGGGCATTAATCTCCGGTTTACCCAAGCCAACCGCACCAGTCTAGATGACCTGAAATCCCTTAAGCTCAAAGGCACGAGCGGGAATTTGGTGCCTCTGAGTGCGCTGGTGAAGACGGAAACGGCGATCGCCGACTACAGCATTTATCACAAAAACCTCCAGCCTGTGGTGTACATGACGGGAGATGTGTCGGGCAAGGTTGAAAGTGCGGTCTACGCTATGCTCAACCTACAGCCGCAGATAGACAAACTGGTTCCCGCCAGCGGCACTAAGATTCAAACCTATCTAACTCAGCAGCCCCCCACAACCGAAACCTACGCCATTAAGTGGGACGGAGAATGGCAAGTCACCTATGAAGTCTTCCGCGATTTGGGGATTGCCTTTGCCGTGGTGCTGGTGTTGATCTATGCCCTAGTGGTGGGGTGGTTCCAGTCCTTCATCACGCCTTTGGTAATTATGGCGGCTATACCCTTTTCGTTGATTGGCATTATGCCTGCCCACTGGTTGATGGGTTCCTTTTTTACGGCGACCTCCATGATTGGCTTTATTGCTGGGGCTGGCATTGTCGTGCGCAATTCCATTATTCTGGTGGATTTCATTGAGCTGCGCCTGAAGGAAGGAATGCCACTGGAAGAAGCCGTGATCGATGCTGGAGCGGTTCGGTTTCGTCCCATGCTCCTAACGGCAGCAGCGGTGATTGTCGGTTCGGCTATTATCCTGAGCGATCCGATTTTTCAGGGTTTAGCCATTTCTCTGATGGCGGGAGAAGTTGCATCTTTGCTCTTGTCGCGATCGGCTGTGCCGATTCTCTATTACAAGGTATGGCGGCATCGTAAAGGGAATCGGAACAGTCCGAATGCGGAGATCGATCAAACGTCTGCAATAACCGTTGTTTCTTCAGAACCGTCGAGTTCAGAGAAGCGGATAGATGCCTGAATGACAGAATACAAAAAAAGGAGATAAGTCATGGATACGATCAAGATTGAAATTTTGGGTGCAGGCTGCAAAAAATGTCAACAGCTAGAGGCCAATGCGAAAGAAGCTGTCGCAAATCTCAATTTAACGGCTGAAGTTCTGCACATTACCGACCCCATCGAAATTGCTAAACGAGGGGTAATGTCTACACCTGCAATGACCATCAATGGCAAAGTTGTCAGCAAGGGTCAAGTCATCAGTCCAGAGCAAATTCAGCCCCTTTTGCAGCGTTAAACAGGCAAAGCTATGTTCGATCCGTTTTATCCATTCGATTGGTTGGCAACCCAGATTGTCACGCAACTCTTTGGCTTGTCAATTGCATCGCATTTAGGATCGAGTCTGCACTTCTTCTTTTACGATGTGCCAAAAGTTTTAACATTACTGCTGGCGATTAGCTTCATCGTTGGAACGTTTCAAAGCTTCTTAGAACCGGAGCGCGTTCGCTCTTTACTAGAAGGAAAGCGTACTTTTTTGGGAAATATCTTGGCGGCGATGGTAGGCATTGTCACACCATTTTGTTCGTGCTCTGCGGTTCCTTTGTTCATCGGCTTCTTAGAAGCAGGTGTACCTTTAGGCGTTACCTTTTCCTATCTGATTGCAGCACCAATGGTTAATGAAATTGCGGTTATCTTGCTATGGGGACTGTTTGGGTTAAAAGTAACGCTGCTTTATATCGGCTTTGGCGTGGGACTAGCGATCGCCTCTGGGTTCATCATCGGACTCCTGAAATTAGAAAAATGGGTGGAACCCTTTGTTTGGGAACTGCAAAAATCCCGTCAAGGCATAACAATCGCAGATGAAGACACTCTAGAACCAGTGACGCTGACTTGGAGCCAAAGATTTGAGCAAGGAAGGTTCCAATCGAGCGAAATTGTGAAGTCCGTATGGCTCTACGTGGTGGGCGGAATTGCGATTGGGGCAGGAATTCATGGTTATGTGCCCACAGATTTTATTACCCGATATGCAGGTGCGAACAATCCACTCGCAGTCCCGATTGCGGTTATTTTGGGCGTGCCGCTCTATGCCAATATTGCAGGTGTTATGCCAATCACCGAAGCTTTAGTCAACAAAGGAATGCCGATGGGGACAGTTTTGTCTTTCACAATGGCAGTCACTGCACTATCTCTGCCTGAAATGGTGATTCTCAAAAAGGTTTTGCGACCTCAACTCTTAGCCGTATTTATCAGCTTGATGACGGTGGGCATTATCTGCATTGGTTATCTATTCAATGCCATCATCACAAAAACGGTCTAATCCTGAAAACTCATGGCAGGCGAGCGATCGCTTTCTAGAATTCCACTCACGCTGAATAACCCTCATTCAAGAACACCGCAAAACCTTGCGCTGAGCTAACTGGAAGAATCGATTCAGTCTCTCTCGCTGGAGTTCAGGATTTATTTCAAAAACTGACTTACCGACAGCGTCGTGTTGTTCTGCTGGAATGATGGCTAAACCGTAGATGTCTTTTTCATCGCTTCATAGCTATATAG
>JBAVRC010001081.1:0-3634 GCA_049694615.1 Thermosynechococcaceae cyanobacterium
GCGCTGCACCGCCCGCAACTGAATGGAGCGTCCGGCTTCGTTAATAGACTCTTGCGAGGGGACTGAAGGATGATCGGGCACGGCATACTCAATCACCGGGCGCAGCAACAGTGCATACCCTTCCGGCGTCTCCACGCATTCCATGAAGCGGAGTTCTGGCAGGATTAATCCGGGTAAGACTTCTTCGCCGGGATTGGCTAAGGTCCCGCTTTTGGACATCACCGACTCTGGATCGTCCAGCAGGTGCAAATCCCCCGGCTTAATCACGATTTCTCGCAAGATATCGTTCTTTTGGGTGACTTCGACCACGCCATTGCTCTGACAGAAAATGTCTTTGACCACTTCTGTTCCGGCTTCAACGTATTGCCCGTCCTCCACCATGAGCAAGGAAATGTCTTTATTCACCTCATGGGCTTCTTCAGGAATCCAGAGCAAGGTACCGCCCTGAATCACTTCATAGCCCTGCTTGGCTTTACCGCGTTTGGCCACATCGACACCGGAATACTTGAGAATCCCACCGGAAGAAGTGCGGTAGCTGTCGTCAATGAGTTCCGCCACCACTTGGTTATTGGACACTTTGGTCCCCGGTGCCGTTTTCAGGAGAAACAGCTGGTTATTTTGCGCTTCGATAATGTATTGTTCACGGCCTTGATGGCTTTCTAGGTGAATCTTGGCCGTATCCAGCATCACCGATGCAGTGATGATTTCGATTTCGCGGCTGCCTTTGCCATCGGTTTGTTCCGGGAAACGTACCACACCGCCGTGTTCGGTCATGAGCTTGGTTTCGGCCACCACATCGTTGGGTTCGATGCGATCGCCGTTATTCACGATCGGTTCGGCTCCCGGCGGTAGGTTGTACACTTCCCCCGCCAGAATCCAAATCAAACCGCCCCGTGGCGCAATGCGAGTGGTGTTGCCTTGGCGATCGCGCTTTTCTTCCGGCACCAAATTGAAAAATTGCACTTCTCCGGCCAAGTCAGAGGCCACGTCTTTGGCCGCTTTTTCCGTGCTTTTCCGCACATTCCGTCCGGTGTTGACCACCTCGCCCAACATTTGGCCTGTCTGTACCGATTGACCATCGGCAAAAAAGAGGGTCGAGCCTTGGGTAATTTCAAAGACTTCCTTCTGGCCGCCCCCTTCCAGGGTGAGTTGGGTATTGGTCTCCGCTGTATAAGCATCTTCCCCGTGGCGGGTACGGAACGGACGCATCCGCACTTGCTTGGGATATTTGACCTTCCCATTAAACCGTGCCCGAACTTGGCGCGCCATTTCTGCCGTGAACACCCCACCCGTGTGGAACGTCCGCATGGTCAACTGGGTGCCCGGTTCGCCAATGGACTGGGCGGCAATAATCCCCACCGCTTCTCCCACATCCACCACATGGGCATGGGCCAAACTCCAACCGTAGCAATGTTGGCACACCGAACGAGCTGCTTCGCAGGTGAGGGGCGATCGCACAATCACCTCTTCTACCCCCGCATCCACAATGGCATGGGCCAACTCCTCAGAAACTGCTTGATTTTTAGCCACAATGATCTCGCCGGTTTCAGGATGGGTCACTTCCTCTAGCATGACACGACCTAACAACCGGTCCCGTAGCTTAATCAAGACCTTATCGCCATCCATCATGCTACGAACCACCACCCCTCGTTGGGTGCCGCAGTCCGCTTCCCGAATAATGACATCCTGAGACACATCCACCAACCGACGGGTGAGATAGCCAGAGTCTGCCGTTCGCAGTGCCGTATCCACCAACCCTTTGCGCGCACCGTAGGAGGAAATAATATACTCGGTAACCGTCAACCCCTCCCGGAAATTGGTCTTGATGGGCAGCGCAATAATTTCCCCCTGAGGATTCGCCATTAACCCGCGCATCCCCACCAACTGACGCACCTGGGATAGATTGCCCCGCGCCCCAGAAAAGGCCATCATATACACCGAATTCAACGGATCGTTGGACTGGAAGTTCCGCACCACCTCGTCTTTGAGTTCTTCACTGGCACCGTTCCAGGTGTCAATCACCTTCTGGAAGCGTTCCACTTCCGTAATTTCGCCCCGTGTGTAGCGATCTTCGGTTTGCCGGATTTCCTCTTCCGCCGTTTCTAACAGCGCCCGCTTACTGGGGGGAACCTGCAAGTCCTCGATACTAATCGACACCCCTGCCTTCGTGGCATAGCGAAAGCCCAAATCTTTCAACCGATCTGCCATTTCCGCCGTCCGAGCCGTCCCGTAGTGGGTAAAGGCCCACCCAATCAATTTTTTAATCTCACCTTTATTGACGATCCGGTTACAAAAAATCGGCGGTGCCGGTTGTTGTTGACCTTGAGTCGTATCCTCTTGCGTCATAGTCTCTCTCCTACTTAGCTGGCCAACGAAGTTTGAACGGTTTTGTTGTAAATCACTCGACCTGCAGTGGTGCGAACATATTGCGAAATGAGATTGCCTTCAGCATCTTTGCGGACCCGGCGAGACGGATAGGTTTCGGTCACACCGCCGTCAGCCATTGTCTCGACTTCAGGTTCAACATTGTGTTCGCCATCGTCCACAGGCCCGTCGTATCGCACCCAAATAGAGGCATGGATATGAATCACTTGCTGCTCATAGGCCAAAATCACATCCTCCATACTGGAGAAATAACGGCCCTCGCCCAATTGGGGAATGGGGTTTCTGGCTGTCAAGTAATAGCAACCCAAGACCATGTCCTGGCTGGGGGTCACAATGGGTCGTCCCGTCGCCGGAGACAAGATATTGTTAGAGGCCAGCATGAGTAACCGGGCTTCAGCCTGCGCCTCAATAGAGAGCGGGACGTGAACGGCCATTTGGTCTCCGTCGAAGTCGGCGTTAAAGGCCGGACACACTAAGGGATGCAATTGAATGGCACGCCCCTCCACCAGGAGCGGTTCAAAGGCTTGAATCCCCAATCGGTGCAGCGTCGGTGCACGGTTGAGCATGACGGGGTGACCTTTGATGACCTCTTCCAAAACATCCCAAATCACCGGGTCATTGCGTTGAATCAGTCGCTTGGCCGCTTTGATGTTATTAACCAACCCCTGGCGGATCAAGCGGTGAATCACAAAGGGCTGAAACAACTCAATGGCCATTTCGCGGGGCAGACCGCACTGGTGCATTTTCAGCTTTGGCCCCACCACAATCACGGAACGACCGGAGTAGTCCACCCGTTTACCCAGCAAGTTTTGCCGGAACCGCCCTTGTTTGCCTTCAATAATGTCGGACAAGGATTTTAAGGGACGGTTATTGGCCCCTACCACGGTGCGGCCTCGGCGACCATTGTCAATCAGGGCATCCACGGCTTCTTGCAACATCCGTTTTTCGTTACGGACAATAATTTCCGGCGCTAAAATTTCTTGCAGCCGTGCCAAGCGGTTGTTGCGGTTAATCACACGCCGATAGAGATCGTTCAGGTCAGAAGTGGCAAACCGACCGCCATCCAACTGCACCATGGGTCTGAGGTCTGGCGGAATGACGGGAATGACCGACAGCACCATCCAATCAGGATTGGATCCAGTTCCCACAAAGTTATCAATCACCCGTAACCGCTTAATCAACTTGGCGCGTTTTTGTCCTTTGGAGGCTGCAATTTCTTCCCGCAGCCGTTCGGCTTCCCCTTCCAGGT
>JBAVRC010001082.1:0-3539 GCA_049694615.1 Thermosynechococcaceae cyanobacterium
GATCGCGATCGCGTCAAAGCCCAGAAATACCAACTCCTGCGGGCGGAGCTGGCGGACAAAACCGTTTGGGAAAATGTTCTGGCCTTCCGCCATATTCAGCAGCACATCGAAACCCTGCGTCAACGCATCCAAACTGAGGCCCAGCAACAAGTCCAGCAGGAAGCCCAACTGCAAACCCTGACGGTGGAAATCCAAGGACTTGCGGCCCAATTGACCGAACTCAACACCCAGGTCAAAGCCTTGGGCGAAGATGAGCAACTGGCGGTCCAAGCGGCGATCGCCACCCAAGAAGCCGAACTGCGTCAACTCCAACGCCAGCAAGCCGAACTGCAAACCGCACAGCAAGGGGCGCTTCAGCGCATTCAGCAGCTTCAACAACAACTGGCCCAAGACCAAAGCCAACTGGCCAGTCTGGGGGTACAGCGCCAAACCCTCGAATCGGAAACCTTACACACCCTGACCCAACAACGGGATCAGGCCCGCGCCGAACTGGATCGCATTCGCGAGCAATCCAGAGATATTGCAGCGTCTGCCAATGCCTGGGTGCAAGAACAAACCCAATTGCGCCAGCAAATGGAAACCTTGCTAGCCACCCTGGATCCGCAACGATCGGAATTTTCGCGGCTGCAAGAGCGGGTTGAACAACTCAACCGCCAATGCGAGGTCCAACAGGCGGAAGATCAGACCTTGTCCCAGGACATGAGTGCCAAACAACTACAACTGACAGAAGCACAGGCGGACCTGGTGCAGCAACAGACTCAGATTCAAACCCTTGCCGCCACCCTTGCTGCCGCTGACGAAACCGTCCGCACCGAGCAAGACACCCAAGCCCGCTTACAGCGCGAACAACGGGACAAACAACGCCAACTGGATCAACTGGAAGCGAAAGAACAGGCCCAACAGGAAGCCCAAGGAACTTTAGCCACCCGACTTCTCATGACCTCCAAATTGCAAGGCGTCTGCGGGTTAGTGGCCAATTTAGGTCGGGTGGAACCGCAGTACCACATTGCCTTAGAAACGGCTGCGGGTGCCCGCATGGGCCATCTGGTGGTCGAAACCGATGAAGTCGCGGCTGCCGGGATTGAATTGCTCAAACGGGAACGGGGCGGTCGGGCCACGTTTTTGCCCCTCAATAAACTCCGCAATGCCCAGTCTTTGGCGACCCTCA
Source organism: Thermosynechococcaceae cyanobacterium (assembly GCA_049694615.1). Lineage (GTDB taxonomy): Bacteria > Cyanobacteriota > Cyanobacteriia > Thermosynechococcales > Thermosynechococcaceae > JAAURS01. The sequence goes on from JBAVRC010001082.1 coordinate 1,169, forward strand.
ACCTAGAAGGGGCTATCGACTATGCCCTGTTTTTGATCGACTTTGATCCCAAATATGATGCGGTGTTTGCCTATGTCTTCGGCAATACCGTGGTGTTCGAGACGCTTCAGGCGGCTCGGCGTTACATTGGTCGTTACCGCATGGTTACCCTGGACGGCGAACTGTTGGAACCGACTGGGGCCATGACGGGGGGCAGTCGATCCACACAACAGTCCTTGCATTTTGGCCATGCCGAGGCCGGAGAATCGGCGGAAGTGCTGGCCCTGCGCCAACGCCTGGTTGAAATTGAACAGATGCTGGGTCGCATTGATGCCCATCTAGACCAGCATCGCCAATCTCTGTCTGAGCAAACCCAAACCTTAACCACAGCCCGTCAGGAGCATCGGGAGGCCCAATTCCAGGTGGAACAACTGGAAAAAGACCTGAAAGCCTTGACTCAGCGGCGCGATCAACTGACCCAACAACTCAGTGCCAATCGGCAAGAACTAGATCAAGCCCGGACTCGGTTACAAACCCTGGAAACCCAACTGCCCCAGCAAGAAACGGAGTTGGCCCAATTGCGTTTGGCGATCGCCCAACTGGAACAGTCCCAAACCCATGATGAATGGCAGCGGCTGCAAACCCAACTCCAAACCCAAGAGGCCCTTGTCCAGGAACAAGAGACCGCCCTGCGTGCGGCCCAGCAACAGCTGCAAGATCTAGACTTACAACGGCTACGGCTGCAAGAAAAACAAACCCAAATCCAGGCTGAAACGGAGCGATCGCACCAAGACCAAACCGCCGCCCAGGAACAAGAGACAGCCAATCTGGCCCAACAAAAGCACATCCAAGATCAAATGGTGGATCTGCGGGTGCAATTACAACAGTTGGAGGCTCGTCTGGGGGAAACCAAACAAAACCGCGATCGCCTTGAACAACACCTGCGCGATCGCACCACCGTTCAGCAAGAACTGACTTGGCACATCCAAAAACTCCAAGAAACCCAGCAGGAACACCAAGCCCAAATTGTGGAACTGCAAACCCAATTGCAAGAAGCCCAGCCAGACTTGCCCGACCCGTTGCCGGAATTGCCCCCAGACTTGACCCTAGAGGCATTGCGAGACGATTTGCGATCGCTCCAACGCCGCATTCAAGCCATGGAACCGGTGAACATGTTGGCCATTGAAGAATACGAACGGACCCAGGCCCGTTTGCAGGAACTAGTGCAAAAACTAACCACGTTGGAAGAAGAACGCACAGAACTCTTATTGCGCATTGAGAACTTTACCACCCTGCGGCAGCAATCCTTCCGCGAAGCCTTCGATACCGTCAATGAAAGTTTTAAGACCATTTTTGCCGATTTATCCGATGGAGATGGCTACCTGGAACTGGAAGATGCGGAAGATCCATTCCGGGGCGGTTTGAATTTGGTAGCCCACCCCAAGGGTAAGCCCGTCCAACGGCTAGCCTCCATGTCCGGGGGCGAAAAGTCGCTGACGGCCTTAAGTTTTATTTTTGCCCTGCAACGCTATCGTCCCTCTCCGTTCTATGCCCTAGATGAGGTGGATAGTTTTCTGGATGGGGTGAATGTGGAGCGGTTGGCGCGGACCATTCGCCAGCAGGCTGAAAATGCCCAGTTTATTGTGGTGAGTCACCGTCGCCCGATGATTGAAGCTGCTGATCGCACCATTGGTGTGACCCAAGCTCGCGGCACCCATACCCAGGTGATTGGGATGAAGTTACAACCCTCTGGATAGGAGAGATGCGACAAACCTGAACAGAAATTAACCTCTTGTGCCAGAAACGTTCAGCATTGCTGCTTAATCGTCAAAAGCACAAAAGGCGTGGGGTTGGGATATTGAGCAAGCAAACTGCAATCGCTTGAACACCGGAGAAGCCGATGGGATTGAATCCCCTCATGGATTCGCCCATGCAGAAGGTTACAGTCTGCTAGCGTTTGTGTTGTATCTCTAGAATTATCCTAGGGATTGTCTGTGGCAGCGGAATGACAAGGGCATGTCAAATCTATCTAGGCAATTGCAAGAGCCTTCAACGTCTGGAACTTCTGCCAAAGCTAGGTGGTCCCTAAAGCAAGCTGGGCGAAAGTTTACCCTCTCCGATCGGTCTAAAGACTGAGCAGAAAGGGTATGGTAATGGTAGAAGCCCTGTTTATCTCTATGTCAATATCAATAAACGGTTAGCGATACATTTATGTCAAAGCATTCATCTACGGAAGAGTCTTGGTGGTTAGAGGCCGCAAAAACAGTGGGGCTGAGTCTTCTGCTAGCTTTTGGGATCCGGTCTTATGTGGCCGAGGCGCGCTACATTCCCTCTGGTTCGATGGAACCAACCTTACAAATTAACGACCGTCTGATTATTGAGAAACTTAGCT
>JBAVRC010001083.1:0-2444 GCA_049694615.1 Thermosynechococcaceae cyanobacterium
AGATATTGTCGCCTCCTGTGAATCCGGTTGAAGGACTCCAACACATCGGTAGCGTATTCAGTGCTGCGATGCATCTGAACCATACGCTCCAAGACGTTTTCAATCAGTTTAAACTGCCCCAGGCAGCACAAACGCTATTGGCACTGCAATGGCCAGATTTTCTATTGCCGCCGGATCGTCTTTCCTTTTATGCCTGGGTCATTTTATTCACAGGCTATCAGGAAGGTGCATTTTACCCGACCCAGCATTTTGAACATGCGATCCATTCCCTTGTGAGAACCATTGAAGACCATGGCGGCGAAGTTCGACTCAATCTGGAAGTCACGCAGTTTGAGGTTGAGAACCGAATGGTTGCACGTATTCAGGCAATCAATCGCGTCACCCATCAGACCCATGAATTTACGGGCGAAACCATCATCTGCAATATCGATCCGCAAAAGGCAGCCAAGATGATTGGGATCGAAAACTTTTCGGCAGCGATCCGCAAAAAACTGAATTACGAATACTCTCCTTCCAACTTCATGGCCTATTGTGTGGTGCAAGATATCGATCTGCGCGACTACGGGTTTGGGAAATGGAATACGTTCTATTCGGGGCATCAGGATCTCAATGAAGCTTTTCGTCAGATGTACGAGAAACACGATTTCTCAAACCCCAGTTTTGCGATTACAACCCCAACGTTACTGACCGATCATCGTCGCGATTGTCCGGAAGACTGTCAGATTATCGAATTTTTGACCGTCGCCAATTACGATTACTTCAAGACGCTGCATGATAATGACAGAAAGGCTTACAGACAAAAGAAAGAGGAAGTTCTAAATTCTATTCTAGATGTGGTGGAACAAAATTATATTCCGACTATTAGAGAACATCTGGTCTTTAAAATTGCAGGAAGTCCAACCACCAACGAACGGTTTTGTTGGTGCCCAAATGGGAACTCCTATGGATCGAGTTTAACGCCCAAAAATATGGGATTGGGGCGTCTCAATCACGAAAGTTCGCTGAGGAATCTTTATTTTTGTAATGCCTCTTCGGGGTATCCAGGGTTTGCCCCAACCTTTTGGACTGGAGCCCTTTTATATCAACGATTGTCGGGCGATCGGATTTTAGGAGATTAACAGCACGCTCACAACACATGAATCGGAACGGTTGAGTGGACAGAAACCTATGAGAATCGCAATTATTGGCGGTGGTGCAAGCGGACTCGTCACAGCTTATCTGCTAGACAAACAGGGACATGGCGTTACCGTTTTGGAACGACAACCCATTTTAGGGGGACATATTCGCACACTCAATAAAAACGAGACATCAACGGGTGATTGTCAGGAAATTTTAGAAGGTGGCGTCCTAGAATTTCCAGCAGTCTTTAGAAATTTTATTAACTTAATGCGAGAGTTAGAGGTTGAATTAGAACCCGTAAAAGTCGGATCGGCACTGTTTTTAAAAGATGGTCGCCATTTTTTGTCAGCGGAGATGATTCAAAAAAATTTTACTGGGTTTCAACGGCTGGTCGAATATCTGCGCTTAGATACGCTCTATGCGCGATCAGCTGGGTTTTGGCTGCAACTGCAATTTCCTAAAATTCAAGAATTCTACAATCAGCCCTTATCGCAACATTTCCATAAACCTTGTGTCCGTAATGACTGGCTAAAGTTACTGACGATGTATAGCTATTCCATGCCATTTGAGGACATTGATAACTTCCCGGCAGAATTAGCTATTCCAGCATTACGCGATTACGTATTTGTCGATTGGCTGCGAATTAAAGGCGGTGTATATTCCTACATTGAAAAAATACTGGCGCGATTTAAGGGTAAGATTTTCCTGAATGTTGATGTAAAAACAATTTTGCGGAATACCCAATCATTGAGTATTGGTTTGGGGGATGGAACCCTTCAGGAATTCGATAAGGTTGTTTTTGCCACCCCCCCCGATCAAGTTCTCCCTTTGCTCTCCAATCCCACGGAAGCAGAAGAACGGCGGTTTTCGGCTTGGCGACCCAACTACGCCACGACAATGATTCATTGCGATACTTCGATGTATGCTCGTCATGGCATCCAAGAACTGTCGGAATTCGACTTTTTTGAGACCAGCCAGGGTTGGGGCTATAACGCCTATCTCAATCGTCTCTGTGGGGTTGCATCGGACACGAAATATAGCTTGGGATTTAATTTAGAGCGTGCGATCGCCCCAGCTAAAATCATTCATACCCTGAAACACCATACGCCGTTCTACACCGTTGAAGCCTTTCGCTATCGAGACGAGGTCGCCAGCGTGAATGGAGAGGGCAATGTTTACCATGCAGGAGCCTATCTAGGCGACGGCTTGCATGAAGGGGCAATTCGCTCCGCCCTTCAGGTTGCCCAATTAATCGGCTGAAATCGTGAGTCAAGAACCGCCTAACTCTCAGTTCGCGTAAATTTTTTTTGAGTATTACGAATTAT
>JBAVRC010001084.1:0-3029 GCA_049694615.1 Thermosynechococcaceae cyanobacterium
TCTCGAAGATATTCAAGGGATAGCAGATGTCAAATTTTTGGTGGATCGTCTCCTTAAAAAATTAACCTCGCCGATGAAACTTGGAGAGCAAACCGTATTTGTGAGCGCTAGTATTGGTGTCGTCCTCAGTTCCAAAGGATATCAACAGGCCGAAGATCTGCTGCGAGATGCCGATATTGCAATGTATCGCGCTAAAAACCAAGGTAAAAGCTGCTACGCAATCTTTGACATCGAAATGTATGAGCAGACTCTCAATCTTCTGCAAATGCAAATTGATTTGCGCCTAGCACTGGATCGTCAAGAATTTATACTACATTATCAACCTATCGTTTGTTTGCAAACGAGACAAATTGTAGGGTTAGAAGCACTGATCCGTTGGCGCCATCCGGAGAGAGGTTTGATTTCTCCCAGTGAGTTTATTCCCGTAGCAGAAGAGACTGGGTTAATTATTCCAATTGGAGAATGGGTTCTTTGGGAAGCCTGCAAGCAAATGTCTATTTGGCAAACTCAGTTCCCAGGAATTTCTTCCCTCAAAATGAGTATCAATTTGGCTAGCAAGCAATTAAAAGAGCCAAGTTTTATAGCAACTTTAGATCAAATTTTGGTCAATACTGGTTTAGAGTGTAGCTGCCTACAATTAGAAATTACCGAAAGTATGCTCATTGATGGAGAGACAACCATCAATGTGTTTTCTCAGCTACAATCTCGGAACATCTCATTAAGTATTGATGATTTTGGAACGGGTTATTCATCTTTAGCTTATCTACGCCGTTTTCCTATCAATAGACTTAAGATTGATCGTTCCTTTGTTAAATGCATGAACATTGATAACGAAAATTTTGAGATTGTTCGTACTATTATTACTCTGGCACACACATTAGGAATGGATGTCGTTGCTGAAGGCGTTGAAACGGCGGTGCAAATTGATTTATTGAAATCTCTAGAATGTGAATTAGCTCAAGGCTACTTATTTTTTAAGCCTCTTAATGCCCAATCGACAATGGTAGAATTGTCAAAAATTTGTCCTATTTTCAGTCCCTAGTTAATCTCTCACCCTTCTTCTTCTATCACAGCAGTTCGATCTAGTAAAAGCAACTGACGAAGTTGGTCTGTATCCATTTCTGTCAACCAGTTTTCACCCGCACCCACCACCTGACTGGCCAACGCTTTTTTACTTTCAATTAGATCGTGAATTCGCTCTTCCAATGTTCCACTACACACAAACTTGTGGACCTGAACATTACGGGTTTGGCCAATGCGAAAGACCCGATCCGTCGCTTGATTTTCCACTGCCGGATTCCACCACCGATCAAAATGAAAGACATGATTGGCGCGAGTTAAATTAAAGCCCACGCCCCCAGCCTTGAGAGACAAAATAAACAAGCGCGGGCCTTGGGGATCGTTTTGAAACCGATCAATCATGGCCTCCCGCTGTGCCTTAGACGTGCCACCGTACAACAAAAGGGTTTCACGGTTTAAGTGTTGCTGTAAGTAATCCCGGAGTAATTTTCCCATCTCGGCAAATTGGGTGAAAATTAAGGCGCGATCGCCCTCCGCCAACAATTCCTCCAACAGTTCTTCCAAGCGTTTGATTTTACCCGAACGGGGTTGGGACCCATCTAGGGACGTTTCTTTCAAAAAATGGGCCGGATGATTGCAAATTTGTTTCAACTTCGTCAAGGTCGCCAAAATGACCCCATGTCGCTGAATCCCTTCGGCAGCTTCCACGGCTGCCAAAGACTCCTGCACCGTTTTTTCGTATAGGGCTGCTTGTTCTGGGGTTAAGTTGCAAAAGACGGTCATCTCTTGCTTTTCCGGCAAATCCTGAATGATGTCGCGGTCGGTTCTCGTTCGCCGCAGAATGAACGGTTGGACTAGCGATCGCAAGGTTTGCAGCGAGGCGGTATCGCCGTAGCGTTCGATGGGAACGGCAAACCGCTTTTGAAAAAAGGCTTTGGGGCCTAAATACCCGGGGTTCAAAAAATCGAGAATGGACCATAACTCCGTCAAGCGATTCTCCACGGGTGTTCCGGTTAAGGCAATCCGAAACTTGGCCTGCAACTGCCGCACGGCTTGCGACTGACGCGATTCTGCATTTTTGATATTTTGAGCCTCGTCTAACACCAGTCCTTGCCAGTCCACCCGCCCTAAGGTCGTAGCATCGCGATGGACTAAGGCATAACTGGTCAGCACAATATCGTAAGGGGCGATCGCCTGGGGAAAGGCTTTGCCCTGAGGTCGGCCTGGACCATGATGCAACAGCGTTTTGAGGGGCGGACCAAACCGCTTGATCTCCCGCTCCCAGTTGCCTAAGACGGAGGTCGGACAAATGAGCAGCACAGGCCCGTCTAAGCGGTTTTGATCTTTTAAGTGGAGCAAAAACGCAATCAACTGAATGGTTTTGCCGAGTCCCATATCGTCCGCCAGACAAGCCCCCAAACACCAGCGCTCCAAAAAGGCCAGCCATCCGGCTCCCCGCGCTTGATAGGGGCGCAACAGTCCGGCAAATGCAGGGGGTTGGTCCAGGGGCTTTAGGGTTGCATTGCCGCTGAGGGTCTCCAAGAGTTCTTCCAGAGCACCCGTGGCTTCAAACTTCACTACGGGCAGTTTGTCCAGGGTAATGGTATCGCCTGTATTGAGCCGCAGCGCATCTTGGAGCGACAGCCCCGCCTGATTTTGCCGATTGGCAAAAAACGTTTCAGCCGCCCGGATGTCCTGGGGCCGTAATTCCACCCACTCGCCATTCACCTCCACCAAGGGCGAGTTCTGGGCCACCAATTGATCGAACTCGTGTTTGGAGAGGCGTTGCCCGCCAATGGTCAATTCCCACTTAAAATTCAACAGGCTGCCCAGGGATAACGCTGCCCGTTTGCCGGGAGTCGGCGCTGTGGCCCGGACCTGTAGCCCCAGGCGATTGGCCCATCCCTCGCGGTTGGTTAAAGTGGGCGGCACGATGACCCCAAATCCACTATCTTCTAAACGCCAAGCGACGGTTTTTAAGAACTCGTAGGCTTGTAACGGGGTTAAGC
>JBAVRC010001085.1:0-2725 GCA_049694615.1 Thermosynechococcaceae cyanobacterium
CTCCTGCGGGAGAGGGGTTGGGGGTGAGGGCAAGAGCGGTATCGTTGTCCCGCATTGAGTGGATACCCCTCCGCCGCCAACTTGTCATTCAGTTGTAGAAAGAATAGACCCGGACTCATATCGGCTGTCCGGGATTTATAAGTTAGCCCAAAGGGGCTAGCGGGATAAATTATAGTATTGACCTCAAGGTAGGGAAATTAACCTTCCCCACAGCGTTGATTTAACTGGGTTTCATGGCGTGCAGCAGTAATATAGATCACCCAAAACCCGCTCCGAGCGCATTGCGGTAGGCGACAAAATCTGCATACTCAAGACGGGCGATCACCCTAACCTCCGCCCACTTCAGCCAGAGCGATCGCTAATAATGATGTTCTGGGCGATCAACTCGCACCAATCGTCCACCATTGCTGTTCCGAACTTCATCCTCCACCTATCCAACATGAGCACCACAAGGGCTATCCATCCGCTAGCGACCCGAATGCAAGCCGTTCAATCGCCCATTATTCCCGTAGTGGGCGCACTCATTCGCCAATATCCCGGCACCATTTCCTTGGGTCAGGGCGTCGTTTCCTATGGACCGCCCCCAGAATCCATTCAAGCCCTCTCCGAATTTTTGGCTAACCCGGACCTGAACAAATATCAAGCTGTCCAAGGCATTCCCGAACTCAGAACCGCGATCGCCCAAAAACTGCGCACCGAAAATAGCATCCCCCTCACCAGCGATCAATCCATTGTGGTGACCGCTGGCAGCAACATGGGGTTCATGAATGCGATCTTGGTTATTACCCAACCAGGGGATGAAATTATCCTGCAAACCCCCTACTATTTCAACCACGAAATGGCGATCGCCATAGCCAGTTGCAAGGCGGTGTTAGTGCCTACGGATGCCCAGTACCAACTTCAGATTGAGGCGATCGCCGCTGCCATTACCGAGCGCACCCGTGCCATCGTCACCATTTCCCCCAACAATCCCACCGGAGCCGTTTATCCGCGTGCCGACTTGCAAGCCGTCAATGCCCTGTGTCAGACCCACGGCCTGTATCACATTAGCGACGAAGCTTACGAAGCCTTTACCTACAACGGCATCGCCCATGCATCCCCCGCCCAGTTTGACCCCGATGGCAACCACACCATTACTCTCTTTAGCCTCTCCAAAGCCTATGGGTTCGCCAGTTGGCGCATTGGTTACATGGTGCTCCCCACCCATCTGCTCGATGCCGTTCAAAAAATTCAAGACACGATTTTGATTTGCCCACCCGTGGTGTCCCAATATGCCGCGTTGGGCGCATTGCGGGCTGGAAGTTCCTATTGCACCGCCCAATTGGGGGCGATCGCCACAGTCCGTGCTTTGGTGTTAGATGCGCTCGGGTCTCTCGGCGATCGCTGCATTATCCCGCAACCCGATGGCGCGTTTTACGTGTTCCTCAAGGTACAGACCCCACTGGACGCCATGACCGTGGTCGAGCGTCTGATTCGCGACTATAGGGTTGCGGCTATTCCCGGCAACACCTTTGGCATGGACCAAGGCTGTTATCTCCGTATTGCCTATGGCGCATTGCAACCGGACACGGCACAGGAAGGCATGGCGCGTTTAGTCGCTGGACTCAAGGCCATCGGGTAGTCCGTGGACCATTAACGCATTCCGCTATCAAAATGGAGCGTCACCTCTGCCATCTGGTCCGGTGCCACCGTGACCGACGGTTGTTCTTTCATAAAGGGCATAACACCCTCTTGGGCTGATTTGACGGTATAGGTACCGGGGGGGAGTTTAACGGCAAAGCTGCCTGCCGCGTCACTATCAATTTGGGACACGACTTCGCCCCGTTCATTGACAATGGCTAGTTTGGCGGAATAAGGGCGATCTGGACAGGGTCGGTCTACCCGCATCACAGGACAAGCGGGTCCCATTAACACTTTGCCTTGAATGCCGCTGTTGACGGTGTTGCTACTCATTGTATTCGCAGGGGGCTGACAGGCGATCGCCATCGACATGCTAACCACACTTAGGGCGCTAACCAGCGGTCCCAAAATTGTCCAAGTGTTCATGGCAAGTCACCCAAATTCGTCAACAGCATCTACTATCATCTTAGAACGATTGCCAGCAGTATAGTTCCCACTATCCCCTCCCAGAAAGGGTCTAGCGCATTGATGATGTGTACCCTATCCTATTGAGAAACGCGCTAGATGCCATTTTGCGACAGATTTGATTGGGGTAGATTGTCTTTGTCTTAGGCCGATAAAAAAGTTCACCTGCGTAAGGAGAAGTTTCCTTCTACTCTAAGGCGAAATCGTTCAATGATTACCTCCTGCTGGAATATCCTGAAATGAAGGTATTGCCACTGCCATCTGCGGCAACCCCTGAAGAATAATTATTCCAATGCCCTGACACACGCCCCTGACGTTTCCACCGTAACTGGCCATCGGGACTATAGGCTGCAACAAAGGCATCATCGCCTCCCTTATCGACGACGCCGATTTTGCCAGCGGTCGATCCCGAAATCAACACATTGCCGATGCTATCCGTGGCCACGCCATAAGAATAGTCACTGCCATTGGACCCCAGTTTCTTTGTCCAGAGCAATGCACCATCGGGACTATATTTGGCCACCCAGGCATTAGAGTTGAATTTATTGGGCCCACCGAGATTGCCTTCGGTCGATCCCGAAATCAACACATTGCCGCTGCTAAGTAGGTTTGGGTTGAAAAGCGAAGGTATATGGAGGAA
>JBAVRC010001086.1:0-2584 GCA_049694615.1 Thermosynechococcaceae cyanobacterium
TACTGATACACTAATCAATCGACCGATATTGTCAAGTCCCCTGACCTGAGTCCTTACTGTTGATCAATCACAGACTGTTCAAATTCAGCCAACTTGGTAAACTTGGTTAGCACGCCTTGGTGTCTTGTGCTGAGAATTATTGATTTGGGTTCACAAAAATCCTAAGTGGGTTCTTGAGTGGGTCTTGGTTATCCTCGTGCTCCAGATCCTTATTGCCAAGAAATTAAATGGTGTTGGGAACTTGGTAAAACCATTTGTGGATGAGGTAAAGTAGGGTAAAAGGTATCTTTAGGCCCTAAATCTTCCTTGCCCCAAAAGGTTTATAATGGTTTTTCCCTCCTCCATTGCGGTTCGAGAATTGCCCCTGTTTCCGCTACCCGAAGTGGTTTTATTTCCTGATCGCCCCCTGCCGCTTCATATTTTCGAGTTTCGTTACCGGATCATGATGAACACCATTCTGGAAAGCGATCGCCGCTTTGGGGTGCTGATGTGGGATCCAGAACAAGGGCGGGCGGTCAACGTTGGCTGTTGTGCGGAAATTATCAAGTTTGAGCGGATGCCCGATGACCGCATGATGGTGCTGTGCTTGGGGCAGCAACGGTTTCGCGTCCTCGACTACACCCGCGAGAAGCCCTATCGGGTCGGGTTAGTGGAATGGATTGACGATGCCCCCCAAACCGAAGATCTAACTGGATTAGCCTTTGAAGTTCGACAGTTGCTGGGCGATGTGGTTCAACTGTCGGCCAAGCTCACAGAGCAAGACATTGCACTGCCGGACGATATCCCCAATTTGCCCAGGGAATTGTCCTATTGGGTCGCCAGTAATTTTTATGGCGTCGCAGCAGAGCAACAATCGCTCCTGGAAATGCAAGACACTGCAACCCGCCTAGAACGGGAAATCGAGATTCTCACCTCTACTCGCAGTCATCTGGCTGCACGCACTGTCTTGAAAGATACCCTGACGGACAGCGAGTCCCGCTAATTAGCGATCAGCTCACCTGAATCGTCCGATACGTGCCAAAGATATTCAATGTTTCGGTGTGCTGCCGCAGTAATGCGATCGCATCTTGCATGGGTTCAGTTGCCAAGTCGGCTTCGGCATCGATAAAAAACACATAGTCGCCCAGCGATCGCTTGGCCGGACGCGATTCAATCCGACTCAGATTAATGTGACGGTCGGCAAAGATTTGCAATGGGGTCACCAAGGATCCGGGGACATTGCGTTGCAGACTAAACGCTAACGATGTATGCACCGTTGCCTGGGAAACAAACGGTACGGCAATTGGTGCATCCGGCTGAGTTAACACTAAAAAGCGGGTGCAGTTGTCGGGATAGTCTTGGATGGCACTGGCCAAGATGTGCAAGTGGTAAAGATGTGCTGCACGTTCAGAGGCGATCGCTGCGACCGACACATCCGTTCCAATATATTGCAGGGCATCGGTCGTGGAATGGGTTGGGATTAACTGAGAATGGGGTAAATTCCGCGACAGCCACTGCTGACATTGCCCCAAAGGTTGGGGGTGAGAGTAAACCATTTGGAGGCTGGCCAGGTCAGTTGCTGGGGTTACCAGCACATGCACAATGGGTAAAACCAATGCTTGGCGAATTTCCAACTGTTCGGCTTGCCACAGGGTATCCAGGGTTGTGGTGACCCCACCCTCAATGGAATTTTCGACCGGCACAATGGCCATTTCCGTTTCGCCGCGATCCGCCGCATGAAGGGTCTGAGCCATGCTGGCATAGGGCTTTAGCTGGGGGAGCGGTTGTTGGGTTTGATCCGACCACCATTGGGCATAGGCGAGGGCAGCTTGTTCTGCATAGGTTCCAGCCGGACCGAGGTGAGCAATAGAAAATGACATAAGCGATATCGATAACGGGTTGGGGTCTGAGGGTTGAGACGATGGGGCGGCTAGCCTCGAAACTGACCGATATCTCTGGAAAAATTAACAAATCGTCCCAGTATTTCCTCAGAGAAAGGTAAAATCAGAAACATAACTTCTTAGTATGCCCCGTTATGAGAGCAACCTTCACCGCATCTCAATCCATTTCAATCTCGGTGCCTCAGGCCGCCGTCCCGATTCAGCACTATCTGAGACAGCCACACCGTCTGGTGCAAGCCCTCACCGATCCGAGTCAGATTGAGCGATTGAGCGAAGATTGCTACCGCCTCAAAATGAAACCTAAGCAGTTTCTGATGTTTAGCTTACAGCCAACGGTGGATATCCAACTGCAAGCCAAAACCGATGGGACGGTCTTTTTAATCTCGAAGGGGTGTCAGATCCGAGGCGTGGAGTATATCAACGAGCGGTTTCACTTGGACTTGAAAGGGGTTTTATACCCGACCGTCAAGGGAGAACAGACCTATCTAGAAGGATTGGCCGATTTGAAGGTTCAGGTCGATATCCCGCCGATGTTGTGGATGACGCCCAGGTCTATTGTGGAAACGACGGGGCATGGACTGTTGAAAAGTATTTTAATGACGGTGAAACAACGCTTAGTCCATCAGTTGGTCACCGATTATCAAAAATGGGCCTCAACTGAGATCAAATCGACGGTTGTGGCTGCAACGCCAGCACTGTCCCTA
>JBAVRC010001087.1:0-2386 GCA_049694615.1 Thermosynechococcaceae cyanobacterium
ATCTTATGAATGGCTCTCGGTTCATTTATCGTTACGGTGCTCAGGAGGCATGAACCCTAAATAGCCTCTCGGTGTGATCATCCATTGGCGATACCGTCGGGTGCTCTGATTGCCGATGATCACGGTGGTGAGCATATCCACCGGGAGGGTGTGCAGTTGGTCCAGAGTCGCCAGGGTGGTTTCTTCCTCCGAGCGATAGGCGGCTCGAACAAGGGCGACTGGGGTTGACCCGGCCCGATGGTTCAGAAAAATTTGCTGAGCCTGGTTTAACTGTTCGGTGCGCACCTGCGATCGCGGGTTGTACAAGGCCACCACAAAATCAGCGGCGGCAGCGGCTTCGAGACGCTGTTCAATTACGGGCCAGGGTGTTAAGTGATCGCTGAGACTAATAGCGCAAAAATCGTGCATGAGGGGCGTCCCCACACGAGAGGCTGCTGCTTGCAGTGCCGAAACCCCCGGAAAAACCTGCACTCCGGGTGTTTCTCCATCCCACTGCTGAGCCTGCAGTTCTTCCAGGACCAATCCCGCCATGCCATAGATTCCGGCATCCCCCGACGAAACCACTGCCACGGTGAGTCCCCACTGGGCTAGGGCGATCGCCCGTTGTGCCCGGTGTCGCTCTTGGGTAATGGGGGATGCTTCGATGAGCTGTCCGGGACGAAACCGCGATCGCAAGAGATCGAGATACAGGGAATAGCCAATCACCGCATCGGCTTGCACAATGGCTTGTTGCGCCGCTGGGGTCATTTGGGCCAAGTCTCCCGGTCCTGACCCCACCAGCCAAAGTTGGCCAGGGCGATCCAGATATTCAATCTGGGCTTGGGCGATCGCCACGGTCACAGCGCCCGGTTCAGGGGGGAAGCGAAGCACCTGTTTGGGAACGACCAGAGTCGGCGGTTTAGATTCTAGCGCCGGAGCAACTTGGGCCGCAGCCATTAAGGCCGCCGCTTCGGCAACGCTAGGGGTGCCCACGGCGGCGGCAACAGCGTCAGACGGATGGGGCACCGAACAAGCTTGCAACTCGGCTGCGGTATAAAACATTAAGGGCCAAGACTGCGCGTCTCGAACAGCCAAGAGACCGATTTCATCGGCCTTTAGGTCTAAGGTGGCGAGTCCGGCGATCGCCTCTGGAGCCAGTCCATGCTGTGCCATGACCTGATCCAACGCCTGCTGAATCACAGCCTGGGCGGTACCGCGCTCGCAACCGATGCCGACCCATAAAACGCGCGGATGCCAATCCACCGTTGGCATCGGATCGGCTGCGCTTGTCTTGCGAGCGGTCATCCGTACCGCAGCCTCAGACCGGTTTGGGGTCAACTCGTAGGGACTATCAGACCCCACGGTCTGTTGCCAAATCGAACTGCCTGCATCCTGCTGGACCCATACAGGCTTTGAAGCGGCAATCACAGCGCTCACGCGATTCCAATCGCCCTGACCGCGACGCCAACCGAACGGGGTCCCTAAATTGTCCAAGCTCGGTAACTGGGCGGCTGCCGAAGCCCCCGTCAAAATGGGTGTTCCCTGCAAAACCGTGGCGATGGTGCGGGCCAGGATATCCGCGCCGCCGAGATGACCGCTACACAAACTAATGGCATATTGGCCCGGTTCATCCACCACCACCACGGCTGGGTCAACCGATTTATGGCCCAATAAGGGCGCAATCAAGCGAACCACCGCGCCACAGGCCAATCCGAAAATCAACCCTTGGTGATTGTCCCAAAGGGTGGGCAAATGATCTTTCAAGTGGCCTTCATAGGTTTGGACCCGATCTAAATGTCCTAAAGCCGCCGGGACCCATAGGGTTGCGCCCAGTGCGTCGCAAACCGGAGCCAACCGCGCAGCGGCTCTGGGGGTAACGGCGATCGCGGCCAAAGGCTGACAGAGAGACGCTGACGATAAAAAACTCAACCGGGAATACCTTCCTCTACACCGCTAGCGCCCATGCAAAACCCATTACAAAAAAGGCAATAACCCTTTCATGAGTTTCTGTAATCGCAATAAAAAAATGGTTTGATACACCTCAGGGGCCAATCGCGCCGGAACGTCCTCTGGCATCACCCGCAGGTGTTGTTGTTCTTGGGCATAGGTATGGGGAGACTGGGCCTGCCCATCCAACCGAGAACGAGCCGATTCAATCGCCTGGGTTTGAAGCACCTCTTCCGGGATATCCTCAGACGGCGGTAAGGTTTGCGCACTGGCGAAGCCACTGCAACCATATACCAGTGCCACAACAGCGCACATAAGCCTGAGCATCCATAAACGGTCCCAAATCACCCCATCCAACCCTTCCAAAACTCAAAACACTGTTTGATCTAGATCATAGAGTGCTTCAGTAAAAAGACCCAGCCAAAGCGCGATGACATTGGCGCACTGGCTGGGGCAATCG
>JBAVRC010001088.1:0-6549 GCA_049694615.1 Thermosynechococcaceae cyanobacterium
GATGGGCATCTCGATGAGCCTCAAACACAAACACTTGACCCGCCCCTATGGTCCGTTCGATTCCATCGGTTTCGACTCGGATCACCTGTAAGCGATCGCTTTCATTCCGATAGGTGCATTTAATCCGTGAAGAAATGATTTTAGGAGATAACATCATCATCATAATTTATAACTCTACATTTTTATCTAAAACTTTATAAATGAGATATTTAATTGCTGCTTTTATGACAAAGTCTTGAAAAATACTAGAACGGCCTGTACTTGACCATTCATGATAATCGGTATGCCAAGTCCAGCACTAATATCAAATGCTTTAGCGAGTTGATTTCGTAACTCGTAAGACTCTGACTTAGCGGTAGCATCGGCAATCAGCTCACATTGCTGAGACAGCCAGACGCGTCCCGGTAAGCCCTCCCCTGGCGACACAACAAACCCTTCGCTACAGAGTCGAAATTGCTCTAAAGACATCAAATTCGCTGTGTCCGATGCGATATGCCAAATGGGGCTCAGTTCTAGAACGGTTGAATGATCTGAGGGAATCCATATTTCCCCGTAGTCCCAGTCCGTCGCTTCGCAGATCCGAATGAGGATGGGTGCTATCGCTGCTTCAAAATCTGGTGCTTCATCTATATCCTGAATCAGACTTGGCAAAGGCATTGTAAGAGGGCCTTCACGACAATCTGTCATTCTGCTGATCGGCGGCGACAAAACTGGGGAAGAAGTATTGGAAAAATGAGTAAGCATATCTATAACGCCTTTTTGAACGTTGTGCTGTGATCAATAAGTTCAATGGGTTGTCTCCTAATCGATTTATCGTCATTTTTGAATAAAGTGTTTTATTTGCTGATCTTATTATATGAAAATCAATGGGAATAAACATCTAAAAAACGTCTCGATACAAATTAACAAAATAAAGTAATCCTTAATCATCTTAGTCAATGAGATGAGTAGAAATACTTATATCTTTTGTTAGTAGATGTTTTGATTGCTCCGCGAACAAAAGTCCGATCAAAGAATTTCCTTGATCGGAGCAATTAAGTTGTTCTATTCCAGACTCAACGCTCTCTAAACTTTTAGGTGTTTAGTAGGTGAGTGTAAACACTTATCCTGATTATTTCTTGAAGGGAGATGAGCTTGAGTCAGTGATATGAGGTGCAAAAACAGTAGCGTCTTGGATATGGGTTGCTTCCTCGTGAATATTGTGGATTTTTTCTTTAGTTAAGTCGGTGGTGGGTGCATCTACCTTTTGAGATAGAATTGCTTGCTCTCTAAGCAACTTCATATCTACTCCCGATACTGGCGAAGCCGTGGTCATAATTTTTGTACGACTTTGCGATTTCCAATGCTCATATTTTAGGAAAGGAAACAATGCCACTTTTTTGGCGAGTGCCCAGAAAAATATATAACTTGCTAATAGACGCTCAAAAGAATTGAATCGAGATTCTTTGAGCGCCTCAAGTAGAGCAATTTGTTCTACCGTACCGCCGTTTTTATGGTACAAAGATTGAGGGTTGCTTTCTAAAATATGCGCATCGTTAAACCCTTTGTGTTTGATTTCAGGATTGTGTCCAAGCACAATAACCTCAGGCCCTATTCGACCGTTCCTAACCCCGTGGGCTTGTTTGCCCGTCATAATCGCAGCGTTTTCCTCATTTTTTTGCTTCTCGCTCCAGCGTCCATCCGGAACACCCAGAAAGACTAAGGTGCCTCTAACAAGCTGATGCCCAAAGCGATGCAGCAGCTGATCCTGCGGATTCGCGGACTGAATTTCTAAGGAAGCAATGCCATAGCTGAGGGAAAATAGTTTGCTCACATAGGCTTTCAAGAGTCGATGAACCCAGGATGTATCGCCAATCACTAAGGTTCGATTCCCCGTACGCGCTAAAAGCGGTCTGCCCTGAATCCAACGCAAGGCAAGGGTCCATAGCCACGGCCCAAAGATATAAATGGCAATATCCGATAGGGCCACAATGGGGGCCAGTAGCGCAGCCAACCAAAAATGACTGTTCAAGCCGACGACCATTAGCGTCAGATGGAAAAGGGTAGCGACGATGGGGATTGGGTATCCGAAGGGAATCGTCCAGCCCACACTGACCAATGTATAGAGGGCATGAATTCCCCAAACCAGTGGGGTTTCTATGACATGGAGCGCCCACTTTTGCCCGCTGGCAATGAGTTTGCGATGGATGGCAGATTCGATGGGTAGTCCTGTTGCGGTGTTACCGATGATCTTCACCATACTTTGATGTAAAAAATGAGTCTTCATCTGTTTCAAGATGAGGAGACTATCTGAACTCAAGGTCATGCCAAAAGGACGAAAGTCAGGACAGTTTTTCTGCATCTGCTCGGCTATGTACAATAAAAGCTCCGTCAGGGTTTGATGGGTGGCAGCCGCTGCGACTGTTGAGGGTTCGGCGGTTCTCCGTCCACTGCTATTGACGAAAATCCTGTGGTTCAATGCACGGTCTCGACGAACCGGTTGAGCGTTGCGAGTGGGAGTATCGGAAGCTCTTGCGGAACCTAGAAAACTGCTGGGCTCTCCGGTGACAATAAAGACTTCGCAAATAGATTCTTGTTGCCGAAGTTGTTCAAAGGCATTGATAGCCTGTACGGTCGAAAATGTTTGACCGGATTGAGTAATTGCAAGTACTATTGTTTTTTTGCCTAACTGCAAACGTGAAAAGTCGTGATTAAGCGCTTTTAAAACTTGATTTGAAGATAGGGTTTTGACATGTAAAAAAGGGAAAATTGTTTTGATATCTTGGGCAAATTGTTCGCCCAGCCAAAGGCTATTCTCGACTCCCGTAATGAATAGATCGACCGTATGTCCTTCGCCAATCTGAGTGTTTAAGCCTGCTTCCAGCCCTTTGATTTGCTTTTGGCGGAAGTACTTTGCTTTTTTAATTAGAAAATAGACCAGATGCTCTGCACTTTGGCAGTTGAGTGAGAATGGTTCCATCCAGGATTGTTCAATGCCTTGGAGAACCTGTGGAATTGCTTGGATGTCGCTTTCGACCGGATCTTTGGTTTCTACTTTGGTCGGCTGAATGTAGAGATTGTGCTCCATCGATATCCATCTTTGTGCCAGGTCTGAGGGTTGAAGTTGACGCTCTTTTTCCATCGAGTAGACCGTGATGCGATCTGTATCAACGAGCGCAATTTCTCCAGTCGTTTGGTCCAAATCCAAGCGAGAAGCCCCACTAGCATTGGCCAACACCGCATCGACAGCGGCTGGTTCGGAGGCATAGACGACGTATTGGTCTTGGGGGTTAAACCCAATGGCGATCGGTTGCCCTTGGGCACTGAGGACCAGCCTTTCTGGGTCAAGGGTTGAAACGGTAACGAGACCAAAGCTCCCCTTCGCTTTTGCCATGAATTGTTGCGTGGCGTGGAAGAGGTCGTTGCGAAAAAAAGCTTGGATCGCTGTTTTGACGAAGGCAATCTGTCGCTGCTGCGACCAGCACCGCATTGATGCATCTTGGTTCATTCTTTGCAAGACACGCTTCTCAAAGCGAATGATTTTTTCCTTGGCTGAGATCGCCTCTGCCTCCGAGGAGGATGCTCCGTACAACAGCAAAAAAATGATCTCAAAGATTTCGGCCCAGCGACTTAGCTCTGATTCGGAAGGTGCAGTATCTGGCGCATTTTCAGAAATTGGATGTCCGTCAAAAGCAGCCTCAATCGACTCGGCAACCGCAAGTTGATAGGCTAGTCTAACCGAGGCAACCCACATCCCTTGAGTGATCAATAAATCCATCATCCCCGCAATTTTAGGGGAATCTCCCTTTGCACGATTGGGTGTATGCAGCACTCGTTGCAGCCACAGTCCTAGGTGGGCATTTTCAACAGGTTTGCCGAACAGGATCCAGGCATCAAAGTCGCCATTATGGGTGATGCGGTGGTTGACGTTTTTTCGACGGTTTACCCATTTCCCCTCTTCCACACCCCAAACCAGTTCACTTCTGGCTGGCATCCACTCGTGCCAATGGGTTTCTAAAACGTCCGGCGGCCCGCTTGTGCCGTAACGGTAATGCCATGCACCTATAACGGTGGATTCTAGGGGCTTGATTCCAGCGGTAGTGGCTTTTTGTCTAACGGAAGCAAAGGCTGTTTCTAGCGATCGCGTTAAGTTCTCTCGCTTTTGATTCACAACCTTTTTCCCGACAAAGATCGTTTGATTCTCTTTATTGCGGGCGATCACCAAACCACCTCCGGCTTGTTCGCCCCGGATTTCAGTTTCGCGACCCATGGTGTGAAAAATGTCCACGATGTTTTCGGGGAGTAGCTCATTCCCCGATGTAGGGGGGCGTTTGCCCACAAACCCAAAATTCCCACAGTTAAAACAATCGGCAGATCCGCTGAAAAACGCCGCTAGATCGGATAGAGAGCTAAACGCAAGCAACCCATTGGCTCCGATAAATGCCTGAAGCAAGAATTGACTGACACAAGGGTTGTTGCTGCCAAAGTAGCTCAAGACCGGATCGAGACCGTTGCCGAAAAGCATGGGCGCGATTCCCATGGCAATCAGATTCAACCCTAGGCCGCCCAAAGCTTTCACGCGGATCGCCCAGGGTGTCGCATCCCCCGCCGCGACCCAGGGATAGTCTACGGAATGAAGGCCAGGGATAAAGAGGGTGCTAAACGGTAGTAGCGATTTGAAGATGCTCGCTAGCGTTCTGTTTTCGAGGATGTTAGGAAGGCTAAGTCCAGAAAGCGTTCGGTCTACGGTTGCGATCGCAAGCACGTGCCCCAAGCCATGGATCGCAAGCGCACTATTCCAGATGAGTCGAAGCAGTACTGTATTCAGTAGCAATATCACCCATATAGAAGGGGACTCCCCCCAGTGTTCTAGGCCGATCAATAGCGTCAGGACAACAGCCACAACTTCAGGCATTATATTTTTAATTAATAAAAGTAAAGATGACCCGCAAGACAAGACAATTATTGATGTTTTTTTAAGTAATCCTTTCATTGTGCTTCTCCATCCTCTCAGCCAGCCATTTCGCAAACTTCAAGTGAACTGGTTTTGTTCGCAGTTAAGCGTTTTACTCAACTGTCCTTATCCTAGAGAATACATGCAAATGAAACATCTCAAAAATGTCTTGACTCCCGATCAACAAAAGAGAGTAATTCCTATTCACTTTTGTTGATCAAATAAGTATAAATACTTACCTCTTTTGTCAATATCTTTTGATTCCCAAACAGAAATCCAGTCGAAGCATGCTGCTATCCATTGGGCTGGCGGTCTCGCTTACACTGGAGCGAGACCGTAAACGTTGCCCCTTGCCCTTCCCCCGAACTTTCAACCCCAACTGTACCGCCATGAAGCACGACTAAAGATCGAACAATCGACAATCCTAAGCCCAGTCCAGAATTTGACCGGGTTTGATAGGCATCCGATTGACTCCAGCGATCAAACACATGGGGTAAAAAATCGGCACTAATGCCACGCCCTGTATCGCTGACCGTGATTTTGGCTTGCGTGTCAAGGTACGCCAAGGTAATGTTCACTCGTCCTTCAATGGGCGTAAATTTGATGGCATTCGTTAATAAATTCCAGATTACCTGCTGCAATCGGTCTGGATCGCCCACAATGGTTTCAGAAGAAGATTCGAGGCTAGATTCAATCTGAATCTGTTTCGCCCCCGCTGAGATTTGCGCAATGGCGATCGCCGCTTCAATCACTGGGGCAAGCTGAAGCGAACGAGTATTCAAGCGGATTTTACCGGAAGTAATGCTGGAAATATCCAAAAGATCTTCAATCAGTTGATTTTGCGATTTGGCGCTCTGTTCGATAATCTCAAGGGCATGGGTTGTTTCGGTTTCATCAAACAGGTTCGTGCGGAGCAACTTCGTCCAACCCAGGATGGCACAGAGGGGGTTGCGGAGTTCGTGAGAGACCATGGCCAGAAAATCATCCTTGGCGCGATTGGCGGCTTCTGCTGCACTGCGGGCTGACTGTTCTTGCGTCACGGTGTAGTTCAGTTCTGCCTCCAATCGCTTTCGCTCCGTGATGTCTTCGATCGCCAGCAAAATGTTCTCGTTCCCTTCGGCTTGAGTCATTGTTCGGGCGTTGAGCAGCATGGTTTTGTGCCCAATTTTCTCGGAATTATATTCAACTTCGAAGTCCTGAAGTTGCGTGTGGGCAGGTAGAATTTCCTGTAAAACCTGTCGTAATTGGGGAATATCCCATTGACCATTCCCCAGGTCAAAGATCAAACGCTGTTCTATTTCAGCAGGCGCAGCTTGAAACATTCTATAGAACGATTGATTGGCCGTGAGCACTCGCAAATTACTATCGAGTACAATTAATGGCTCTCGGACGGTTTCCACGATCGCCCGAGCATAATTCCGGGAGTATTCAAGCGCTTCCATGCCGTATTTGAGGGCATTAATATCCATCAGCATTAACATCGCTCCATCAATTTTGTTGTCGATGGTGCGATAAGGACGAATGCGAAGATGATACCAATGTCCCTCCTGATCCTGAACTTCCTGTTCTTTAAGGCTCTCAGTTCGCGTAAATTTTTTTTGAGTATTACGAATTAT
>JBAVRC010001089.1:0-2291 GCA_049694615.1 Thermosynechococcaceae cyanobacterium
GGAAAGGGCGGCGATACTCAAACCTTTAATCTGATATCCAGTGAGGATTCAGAAGCATTTCAGAAAAAATTAATTGAATGGTTGACTTGGTTCGGTTTTATTAGTGGTTCTCTGGTTGTCTTGGTACTACCGGGAGGGTATGTCATCGCCCGATTGATTACTCAACGTAACGCCAAACCCCCTAAATTCCCCCTGATTCCCCAGCCCGATGAAGAAACACCAACCTCTATCTCTGCTTTAAACCAAGACATTAAAGATGAAGTGCAAGTCGCTCAAGCCATCCACCGGGGAACTCGCAGCGACACCGATCTGCCGTTAAGCTCCTTTACAGAGTCCAATGAATACTTTCCCGTGACGAGTCGGCAAATGAAACAAAGCTGGCGATATTTGCGCCGATTTATTCGGGAGGGTCCTGCCATCGAACTCGATGTAGAAGCAACCGTTCAGCAAATGAGCCGTCAGGGAATGTTGCTTTATCCTGTCTTGAAACCCCGTCGAGTTAACCGCAATGAACTGCTATTGCTAGTGGATCAAGATGGTTCGATGGCTCCTTTTCATTCTCTGTCGGAACGCCTAGCCGATACAGCGATTCAGGGGGGGCGGCTGGGTAAAGCAAGTATTTATTACTTCCATAATTGCCCCAGTCAACATCTCTACCACGATCCCTATCGCCAAGTCGCTGAACCAATCGGTGCAGTCCTCGCCAAACTTCATCCTGAATATGCCGGAATTTTGATTTTTAGTGATGCTGGGGCGGCTCGCGGTGCTTTCAGTCGAGAGCGACTGGATTTGACGGCTGAATTTCTCGACCAACTCCGGCAAAAATTACGTCACATCGCTTGGCTCAATCCCGTGCCACGCGATCGCTGGACGGGAACAGCCGGGGAAATTGCCAAAATAGTACCCATGTTTGAACTCAGTCGCCAAGGCTTGAATCAGGCGATCGACGTATTACGAGGAAAACTGACAACACCGATGGGAGGAAAGCTATGATTGCAAATGAGAGAAAAACTTCTGACAGGCGAGCTGCAATTGCCCTCCGAAAAATCGCCTCCTTTGAAAAGCGTTTTGGTCAGTCACACCTCTATCTGGCTTATCATGCCGCTTTCCCCCTCGCCCTGACCCCTGATTTACTCTATCGCCTCTGGGCGAACTTTCAACAAGACATCAACGGGAAATCCCTCGTTCTGCCCTGGATTGCCGTCTCGGACATTCTGCTGTCTGGTTTGTGTCAAGAAGTCGGGCAAGAACTCTACGAAATGGATGAGACAGTCCGGGATGAACTGCTGAAGCGACTACAAGCCGATGAAAACTTCGATCAGGAGCGCATTCAGGAGCTGTCTGATTTTTTGCTGGAATACGTGCGGAAGCAGTTGCACAGTAACGATCTCGATGTGCGAGACTTTGCCCAAGCTCAACAATGGACAGTCTTGGCTTATACAAAACCAGGGAAAGCTGCCCAAGAACTGGCTTTAGCTTTTCAGCAACTGGGATTAGATGCCACAGGTTCAGGACAGCCCGATAAGGCTGAATTAGTGCGGATGGCTTCACTGGTGAAAACCTTTGCCGAACCTTTAGCAGAAGCGGGATTAGAACCACTATTAGTCTATGCCCGTGGGATGGATAGCTGGGCGCGGGGCAAGATTCAACAAGCCACAGAACACTTGGCGCAAGTGACTGAAGGGGGAAAGATTCAAATCGCGGGGGTAGATTTACCTATTCCTGAAGCAGTACAGAACCATTCTGCTCCATCTCCCTTGCCAGTGGGGAAAGACTATAGCGGTCAAAATCTACGAGGTCGTTCCTTCAAAGGTCAAGATTTGACGGGGGCAAATTTCAGTAATGCCGACATCCGCAGTAGCGACTTCACGAATGCCAACCTGATGGGGGCGAATTTTAGCCGTGCCAAAACGGGCTTACAACGCCGTTGGGCAACTGGACTAATTCTATTTTCGTTACTGCTGCTCGTCTTATCAGGTCTGATTGCCACCCTGATTGGTTTTTTGGCAGGATTTGGACTAGAGCAAGCCCTGGATAATTTACCGCTCCAAAACGAGGAAGTTATCTACACCTTTGCTGGCTCAATGGGTTCCCTATTGTTTCTGATTCTCTGCATTACAACTCTCAATAAAGATCTGAAATCCACCTGGAGTGCAGGAGCTTTAGCTTTGTTTGCAGCATTTTTATTCGCTGCAAATTTGTTCATCCCCTTGCAAGCAGCTTGGAGCTGGGTTGATAGCAATACGTCGAATATTATTCTCCCTATTACTTCTGTTGCAATTGCTTTAGTT
>JBAVRC010001090.1:0-4222 GCA_049694615.1 Thermosynechococcaceae cyanobacterium
CCGTCACCGATGGCGGCATTCGAGGTGAAGGGGTTGCTGCGCCAACCAAAGCAGAAGTGTCTGTAGAAGCCAGTGCTTACTATGAACTGGGTCGAGCCTTAACAAAAATGGGTTCGTCGCGTGAGGCCGTTAAAGCCTACCAGACTGCTCTCCAATACAGCCCTCGTTTTGCCCATGCCTACAATGGCCTGGGAGAAAGCATGTTTCGCTCGTTTATTTTTGAAGACCGTGACGCGATCGCTACCTACCAAAAAGCCTTAGAACTAAACCCCAATTTAGTCTGGGCACACTATAACCTGGGCACTGCCCTCACCTTGCTCGGTGAGCCGGAACCCGGATTCACGGAATTTCGTAAGGTCATCAACGCCCACACCGGACTCGATACAATCGGAGAACCTATCAAAGATGCCATGGCCTACCGCATGGTGGGGGATGTATTTTTGAAGAACCAAGGCAATGCAGGGGCGGCGATCGCGCCGTATCGCAAGGCTGTTCAGTTAGATCCACAGAATGGACAAGGGTATTTGTCCCTCGGGAAGGCTCTCTTAGAGATAGGCAATATGCAGGAGGCCATTCCAATCCTAAAGGAAGCTTTAGAGAAACTCCCCAAAACAGATGTATTGACGAGAGCAAAAGCCTATCAAGAACTGGGTACGACCTACCAGTTCACGGAACAGTGGGAACCTGCCAAAGCAGCCTTTAATGCAGCCCTTGCCCTTGATCCGTCCCTAAAAGAGGATATTCAAAAGTCCTTAGATTACATCAATAGTCGGTGAACGGTGATAGCCAAATATAAAACGAAGATGAAGCTGATTATTTTCCGTACCATGCTTTGCGCCATGCTTTCATCTGGTCAATTTCCGCTTGCTGCGATGTGATGATCGCCTCAGCCATCTGCTTAATGTCAGGCCGCTTTGTCTTCCCCAATACCTCTTTTGCCATCGTCACAGCGCCCTCATGGTGCGGAATCATGGCATCGATGAAGCGCAGATCGAATTCAGCATCGGCAGACCCTAAGTCTTGGCTCATCATCATGCCTTGCTTTTGCTCCGGCGACATCGCCATCATGTGACCCATCTGGGCGTTATAGGCCATGGGCGTGTCGCTGGCTTTTGGATACCAAGCCTTGCGCCATTGTTTCATTTGTACAATTTCTGTGTCTTGAGCCTGGATGATATCGATGGCCAGCTTTTGGATTTCCGGGCGCTTGGATTTTTGCTGGGCTTCTTTCGCCATCTTCACCGCACCTTGATGGTGAGGAGTCATCCCATCAAAGAAGCGTAGGTCGAGATCGGCATCGGCGGGGCCTAGATCCATGGACATGCCGCCCACGCTACTGTGATCCATCCCTTTCATGCCCGTATCCATCATGCTAGGGCTTGGGGATTGAGCACTCGTTTGAAAGCCAGCGGAACAGGCGGTGGTGATACTGCTAAGGGTTGAGATCGCCATCAAACCCAACCCGAAGGAGGTCATTTTCAAAAAAGTAAGCTGCATAGGGTTTTGAGGAAAGGGGTAAAACTAACAAACCCAAGTTTTACATCCAAAAATAAAATCAAGATAAAATTCTGGCTCATCTTCAACCAGCATAATCTGCATCACTTAATCATAGGTTATGAAGTTGAGCCAGAACCGCCTACCTTGAGGCGATCGCACAGATGATCCCCCACCCGTAAGGCATTGGCAATGATGGTCAGAGTAGGATTGACTGCACCACTAGAGCAAAAGAAACTTCCATCCACCACGTAGAGGTTGTCAATATCGTGGGTGCGGCAGTTGAGATCCAAAACCGAATTGGTCGGATCTTCGCCAAAGCGACAGGTGCCCACTTGGTGTCCCACCCCATCCAACGGCAGCTTGCCCTTATAGGTCTTGCCTGCCCCGACGAAGTAAGAACAGTTGGGCATAATGTCCTGCCCACATTCGATGGATTTGAGAATGTCAATCCACCGTTGTTCGAGACGTTCGTAGGGTTCGGTGTTATTTTCGGTGTAGTCGAGGATGATTTTGTCGCCATCGACCCGGATGCGATTATTCGGGTCGGGTAAGTCTTCTACAGTTAACCACCAATCGATGGAGTGGCTCGCCACTTCCTCTGGTGTGAGCGGTGCATAAGCTTTGGGATTCCCTTCCAACGCTTCTTTACTCACCTTTCCTAGGGTTTGAATTTGCCCCAAGGGATAGGGATACTCACCATCGCCCCAGTAAAAGTCGTTGATGGATAAGGTTTTCTGAAAAGCAGTCGGATTGGGCTTCTTGCTCACACCAATGATGGACCCCAACACATGCTTCATAAAGTTGCGCCCCACCAAATCCGATCGGTTTGCTAACCCATTGGGATGGTGTTCATTGGCAGATTTGAGCAGCAATGCAGCAGAGTTGACGGCCCCACAGGCGATCGCCACCATTTCCCCAGAAAACTGCTGGAGGTGAACCTGACCGGAGTCTGGATCTTTCACTTCCACCTCAACGCTCGAAATTTCTCGGCCAGTGGGACTGGTGTGTAACTTCAATACCTTCGCTTCCGTGAGCAGGGTGATATTCGACTGTCCCATGACCGGACGAACCGAACTCACTTCCGCATCGGATTTGGCCTGCACCAGGCAAGGAAACCCATCGCAGGTATTGCAGCGAATGCAGTCGCTGAGATAGCGCTGGGCTTCGTTGAGGCGAATGCCGACAGGGGTATGGTAAGGGTTCAGCCCTTTGGATTTGAGAACTTCGGCAACCTCTTGGATGCGTGGCTCATGACTCACCGGTGGATAGGGAAATTCTGCACTGCGGAAGGGTTCAGTTGGATCTTCGCCGCTTTGGCCATGAACCTGATAAAGCTGCTCGGCCCGGACGTAATAGGGTTCAAAGTCCTGGTACTTCAGGGGCCATGCTGGAGAGATGCCATCCTTGTGCGAATAGGCTTCAAAATCCTGTTCCCGCAGTCGAAATAAGGCCGCACCATAAACCTTGGTATTGCCACCCACAAAGTAACTCATGCCGGGGTGCAGTTCTTTCCCATTTTTGTCGTACCAGACTTCGGGGTTGTGGTAGCGATCGCTCCGATACACGGTCTGGACGCTCCAATTGTCTTTTTCTCTGGGCAGGAACGGCCCCCGTTCCAGAATCAAAATCTTCTTGCCGCTTTGGGCCATCCGATAGGCCAGGGTGCCACCGCCCGCTCCTGTGCCGATGATGATGAGATCGTAGTGGTCCGTTGCCATACTGTTGCTCCAACGACTTTGGGATTCACCTTGTATGGGTAATGTAGGCGCTAAAGCTGGGCGATAAATGATGGCGAACTGAGAGATCAATGGGAATCGTCTAAAAGTTTTTGGACTTAATGTATCCAATAAAAACAAAAGGTGCAGCTATTCCAAAGTGGCTCAAATCCTGAGATCATTGATCGAAGACTCTACCCGTGATGTATGCAACGCCAATCTGCGATCGCCTTACTGGTTTATTTGAGCATCAGCCTAACCGTCACAATGGCGAATGCTCAACCGAGTCCTGTCAATCCACTGCCCCATCCTGCCACGATACCCACAACCTGCCCAGATGAAGCCCAGGCGCGAGCAGCTTTGCAAAACAATCCCAAAGACTCGATAGCCCAGTCAAACTTGGGGCGGGTTTTAGTCTGTCGCAACCAACTTGACGAAGCCCTGGCCCTGCATCGCGCTGCCATTACCCGCAATCCTAAAGATCCCTACGCCTATCAAGACTTGGCGGATGTTCTGGTGCGACTCAATCGACCCGATGAAGCGATCGCCGCCTTTCGTAAGGCCCTGTCGCTCTTGGGATATCCTGCCGATCAACAGGATGCGTTGGCCTATGAGGCATTAGGCAATACCCTTGTGGATCTCAACCAGCCGGAAGCTGCCTTAGCCGCTTATCAAAAAATGGAGGCTGCGGCCCCTCTGTCGAGTTGGGTGGTCCCAACGCGCAGAAAAGCCTCCCCCTACCGAAAGTTAGGCACGGCCCTAGCCCTTTATCAACGTCAGGAGGCGGCGCTCGCCGCCTTTCAGAAAGCGGTGACCCTAGATCCCCCCCAGACGAAAGCCGCCCCATCCGCCCTAGATGCGCAAGCTTATCGAGAACTTGCTGATGCTCTACGACAGCAAGGCAACCTCGAAGATGCCAAGACCGCCTTTGAAACCGCGATCAAGTTAGACCCTGATGACACGGAATCTTACCGAGCCTTGGGGCGGCTTCACCTTACCCTCAAACAGCC
>JBAVRC010001091.1:0-1859 GCA_049694615.1 Thermosynechococcaceae cyanobacterium
AACCCCTCTCCCGCAGGAGAGGGGAGCTAACCTCTTGTCCCCTCTCCTGCGGGAGAGGGGTTGGGTGAGGGCCGATAGTATCCCGCTTTATCCCAGAAACAACGCCAGGGAATAAAGCCATAAAACACCAATAGGGGGCACACAACTGTGTGCCCCCAAAGAGATGTGATGGATTATTCCGCGCTGATTACGACTAGGCGATCGCAACCTCTGGGGGATAAACACTAACCTTTTTGCGAGACTTACCCTTGCGCTCAAAGGTGACAATACCGTCTACCAAGGCAAACAGCGTATCGTCGCAACCGCGACCGACATTGCTACCGGGATGAAACTTGGTCCCCCGTTGCCGAATAATAATGTTGCCCGCTCGCACCACTTGACCGCCATACTTTTTGACGCCCAACCGCTTAGCATTCGAGTCGCGACCGTTGCGCGTACTCCCCGTTCCTTTCTTATGAGCCATTGTTTCCTGCCTTGCGAACTGCTGAACTAAAAAAGATCGCCATTAACCCCAAATGGACTTAGGCCGAAGCTAACGCCTGACCACCCACTGAAATTGAGTTAACCATCAAACGGGTCAATTCTTGACGATGGCCTTGCTTCTTGCGGGTTTTCTTTTTCGGTTGCATTTTGTAGACGATAACCTTTTTGCCGCGCAAGTGTTGCATCACCGTCGCTTCAACCACGGCACCTTCAACAAAGGGTTGTCCTACCGTCACCGTGCTGCCATCGCTCACCAGCAAAACCTTGTCAATGGACACGGCTGCGTCTGCTTCCTCAGCCAACAGCTCGATATCGTAAAACCGACCCGGCTCCACCCGAAGCTGCTTGCCGCCTGTCTCAATAATTGCGTATGCCATATATCACCTAAATTGGGGTCGCCGTACAGGCACTTGGGGCGTCAACAAGAGGCCGATTCCCAAGATTTGTCATGGATACCTGATCCGAGCGAGCGCAAACACGCCAGTTAACTATTCTCTGCAATGGGAGTCACCCTTGTCAAGAGGAGCGATCGACTACTTGTCCACGGCTAGGGCCACGCGATCGCCGCCAATGGCCCGGATTTGACCCAACACCTTGGTAATTTTCTCGTAAGCCAGGGTGCGATCCGCTTGCAGCACCACCACCCCAGTGCTGGATTTTTTAAAGTAACCCGTCAATTGCGCTTGCAACTGTTCCGAACTCACGGGCTTATTGTCGATAATGACTTGTCCCTTGGGATTGATGCCCACGATCAACGGATCAGGCATTTTGGAATTTGGGTTATTTTGCGTGGTGCCATCATCGGTTTTGGGTAGGTTTACCCCCAAAATATTTTGCCCCGTCGAGAGGGTCATGGAAATCACGATAAAAAAGGTCAACACCGCCATCAACACGTCCATCATGGGGACGAGGTTCAGCTCATTGATTGGCGGCGGTTGGTGGCGACGGCCAAGGCCCATACAATACCTCTAATCATCAAAACGGTTTAGTGCAGATCCCGAGCCGTGAGTACTTCTCTAGAGGGCGAGTGCCGCTCTGGTCGATCAGAGGGGTCGCCTTGAAAGAATTGCCGCTCGCACCACATTTGGCGATAGATCAGTTCTAGCTCATTCCCCACTTCGGTGAAGTAGTCAATCTGTTGGGCTTGGAGCGAGACAAACATCCGAAAAAACATCATGGCAATAATAGCAACAATCATCCCGGTTGCTGTGGTAATCAGCGCTTCCGCAATGCCTGCTGCGGCTTTGGTGGCCGACTCGGTTGCCGCTGCCCCACTCCCCCCCCCAATCTGGAGACTGCCAAAGGTATGAATTAAGCCCGTGACGGTGCCGAGTAACCCCAGCAAAGGGGCGATCGCCACAACCGTCTCAAAGAGC
>JBAVRC010001092.1:0-2369 GCA_049694615.1 Thermosynechococcaceae cyanobacterium
GAGGCTTGGTCATGAGCGGTACTTCGGGACGAAAATGCGATCGCCGATTGTGATAGATTTCAGTCAATAAAGGCCGAATCGCTTCATAATGGGTGTTTTTAAACATCAAAGTCCCTGAACTGGTTCCCGCATATTCATCGGCGTCGTAGGGCACTTTGAAGGTGAACGGTACCTGCAAAGGATTCAACGCGGTGGTTAAGTCTCCCATGAGGGCGATCGCGCCTTCTGCTCCAATGTTGAAGTAAATATTGGCAAGGGAAGTCCCCTCCGCCTCGTCGTTTTCTGGCGGCCCAGCATTGCTGATGGCAACATAACATTTGCTTTCCAATCGGTTGCGCGGTAGCCGAATCGAGACGACCTCCCCAGTCATGGCATCCTTTTGGGCTGGCGCAAGATGGCGCTCAGGACTGACATGTAGCTTCAGGTTATTTTTGTACACCACGATGAGATTGTCGTTGGGGAGTTGATCAATGACCTGCCAACCGGGATCAAAATAACCCTGCCCCTGATTGTTTTCGTTCAGGTTGATATAAAACGGCGAATGCTTTCCTTCTGCCCTATTTTGGACAGGATGGTCCGACATAGACCCCCTCTCTGACCTCTCATCTGCTTCAACCTGAGTCGGATCTGGGTTGCCATCATAGGTGTTGTAAAGAAAGCGCCCCAATCGCCATCTTAAATAATGGTCTTGATCCGGTATGGGTAATTGTTGCAGGGCATTGAAGATTTCGGTCGAAAGTGCTGAGGAACCGCGTTGAGGATGCTCAATGGTTAAGTTGGGCTGGATCTGGACATGACCCGCAATATCTTCTAAAAGCGTGCTGAGATTGGTGAAGGTTGGTTGATTGTAGAAAGGGTCTGGCACAAGCATTACGCGATTTCTCGGAGGTATTCAGGGTAGAAAAGCTAATCTGGATGGGTCGCAATAATGACCTGTTATACCAACGCAGACGCGCGGGGAACAATATCCGTAGCCTCAGCTCCAAAAACAGATAAGATAGACTTTTCTGGGGAACAAACTAATGTTTTTGCAACTTGTAACGTACAAATACAAGTGTTATCGAAATGGGAAAGATGTTCTATTTTACCTTGAAGTTTTTTGATCAAGACAAGTCCGGCAAATTGCACTACACGGATGAGAAAATTGGGGTGTCTTTCTAGAATGGCGGGGAAAAACTCAATATAGGTTTTTAGAAGTGCTCCCATTGAAGGCTGCAATAGTTCTAGGGGCGTTGTGGCTAATTTTAAGGCAGTTGTGATAGGAACTGCCCGACTCAATACCAAACTTTTAAGCCAAATTTTTAGATACCCAGATAAAAGCATGCCTAGATCATAGGCTGGATCTCCCCAAGCAAAAAACTCCCAGTCGATTAGCCGTACCATGGGTTCAGACAAATTCCCTTGAGAATGTGCATCCCAGTTGTTGTGGACCAAAATATTCCATAGATTGAGGTCGTTATGGGTCAGACAGCAAGGGTCAAACTTTTGGTAAATATCGGTCATGGCACTATGCAGACTTTCATAGCGTTGGTAAAGCCGCCAAAAGTCGATTGCATCTATACTCGTATCGCTAAATAAACCTGGACCAATTCGCTCTAGTCCTCTTAAGAATCGGGGAACTCGAACTCTATTTTGGGTAGAGGTGTAGGATGTTCGAGTTAAAAAATCTTTATAGAGTTCGGTGTCAAAGGTAGTGCAATGAATTTCAGCTAGCGTTTTTCCTAAAACAGCTGCGATCGCTGTTGGAAACACCTGATGTTGACGATCTTCGTAAAAGTGACCGAGGTCGCGATACTGATCAAAGTAGCGCACCACTAATATTGCGCGATCAGAATCGTAGAGAATCGCATCCGACGTGAGGGATTGTAGGGAGTCGAGGTCTGGCAAGCTCTGGAAAAACTGGCAAATATGCCACTCATGCCACAAATCTTGTCTATTTTTGCTTACCGAGGTGACACGCTCTTGCTTCACGAGTAAGGATTGACCACCGATCAACTTAACGAGTAAGTTGAAATTCTTATACTCCCTGGCCTCAATTTGGGCACCAACAAGTTGATCTGGCGTACAGAGGTGCTGTTGCGCCAAGTACTCAAGCACGTTATCAGAGCTTAGCAAGAAGTTCATTGATCGGTGGTCGTTAAAAGTGGATATTTATAGGTGCGGTCTATGGGACAACTTAACAGTCGTGCCCGCACCCACAGCTACCACTACCACTCTTGGAACTCTTGGAACTCTTGGAACTCTTACTCTTGTAGCTTTTGCAGCTGCCGCTGCCGCCACCTACCGTCATTCTCAGCTCGTTTTCCGACAGATCGTGCATGGCGTCAATCATGCTTTCAGAGTCTGCAAATAAGCCAGCACCAGCAGGT
>JBAVRC010001093.1:0-6385 GCA_049694615.1 Thermosynechococcaceae cyanobacterium
GCGTTACGATGTGGCGCAACAGCTCTGGGCGACAGGCCGCACTCCACATTTAGCGACTCTATTGCCCCCCGACGGGTGGGAACAACGCCATACCCCCGCCAGCTTCACTTACGCCGCCCACCACGCCTTTTTCGCCGGATTTTTACCGACGCCCATGACACCCGGCGACCATCCCCGTCCCTTTGCCCTGACCTTTGGCGGCAGTACCACCATTACCCCCCAAACCTGTGTTTTGCCTGGAGCCAGCATACCGGAAGGGTTAGCCAATCGGGGGTATCACACCCTCTGTATTGGGGGCGTGGGCTTTTTTAATCGATTGAATCCTTTGGGATTGGTTTTGCCCAGTCTGTTTCAAGAGCCGCATTGGTCGCCCTGTTTCGGTGTCACGGATCCCGAATCAACCCGGCATCAGGTCGCGCTGGCCTGCGATCGCCTCCAAGCAATCCCCCCAGAACAGCGTGTCTTTTTGTTTATGAACCTATCCGCCCTGCATCAGCCCAATTACTTCTACCAACCTGGCGCAACCGAAGATTCCATCGACTCCCATGCCGCTGCTCTAGAATACATTGATCGTGCCTTAGTCCCCCTTTGGACGGTCTTGCGTCATCGCGCGCCGACCTTTGGCATTCTCTGTTCCGATCATGGCACCGCCTATGGCGAAGACGGGTATATCGGGCATCGAATCGCCCATGCGGTGGTGTGGACTGTTCCTTATGCAGAATTTTGCTTCCCAGGCTAATGCCTCTCAACTCGGCCCATTGATTCCTTCTCCCCTTGCACTTATGGCAATTGCGACCCCACCCATTCCGGCTCCCCCCAGCCTGCTAACCCAATCTCCCTACCAAAGCTACGTCTATTCCTACCCCCATAAAATGACCTATCGGCCCTTCCCGGATCGACCGCTCTCGGAGATATGGGCCCATGAAGATTGCGCATCGTTATTTCTCTATATCCATATCCCCTTGTGCGAGATGCGATGCGGGTTTTGCAACCTCTTTACGACCGTCAATCACAATGAAGCGTTTGCGGATCAATATATCCAAACCTTGCAACGACAAGCACACCGCGTCAAAGCGGCCCTGAATGCGCCCCAATTTGCGCGATTGGCCATCGGCGGCGGCACCCCCACCCACCTGCCCATCGCAGCCCTCGAAGCGGTACTCAATATTGCAGAAACAACGATGGGCGCGAACCTGAAAACCATTCCTTTCTCGGTAGAAGTTTCTCCCGCAACGGCAACTTCAGAGAAATTACGGTTGCTGCGATCGCGGGGAACGACCCGGATTAGCATCGGGGTTCAGAGCTTTATCGACAGCGAAATTTTGGCAACCCAACGTCGCCAAACCTCGACGGAGGTTCAAGCAGCCCTGACCCGAATTCGGGCGTTTGATTTCCCTATTCTCAATCTTGATTTGATTTACGGCTTACCGGGCCAAACGGTTAACACCTGGTTGCAATCGATTCGAACCGCGCTCACGTTTCAGCCTGAGGAGATATACCTCTATCCGCTTTATGTTCGCCCGCTAACCGGGTTAGGATGCTCCAAACACGAATGGGATGACCAACGTCTAACCTGCTATCGAGCGGGGAGAGATCTACTTTTGGCCGAAGGCTATACGCAAGTGTCCATGCGAATGTTTCGGGCCAATCAGGGGGGCGATAACCCTGGTCCGGTCTATTGCTGTCAAGCGGATGGGATGGTGGGGTTGGGCTGTGGCGCTCGTTCCTATACCAAAGCCTTACACTATTCGAATGACTATGCGGTGGATGCTAAAGCGGTTCGCAGTATTCTGGATCGTTATCTGACTCAACCCGATGCAGCCTTTGAGGTTGCCAATTACGGGTATCAACTGGATTTAGATGATCAAAAGCGTCGGTTTATTTTATTATCCTTGTTATCTGAAGAAGGATTAAATACACAACACTATTGCGATCGCTTCGGCACCCATTGTATTGAAGATGTTCCAGAGTTACAACAACTCATACTTTGGAATTTGGCCATGCAAAACACGACCCAGTTATATCTAACCCCATCAGGAATCGAGCGGTCTGATGCCATTGGACCTTGGTTGTTTTCGGAAGCCGTCCAGCAGCGCATCAACCTCTATCAGTGGCAATAGATATTTTTTATGGCTGTGTCTCAGCTAACTCACAATGCATTTAACGATTCTCTATCGAGGTCCTTTAGAAAGCTGCAACTATGGTTGTGCCTATTGTCCCTTTGCAAAAAGACGACAAACTGCCGCTGAATTGGCGCAAGATCGGCACGCTTTAGTTCGATTTGCGCGGCGGATTGAAACCCTCCATCAACATGAATTTTCTATTCTATTCACTCCTTGGGGTGAAGCCCTCATTCATCCCTATTACCAGGAGATCCTCACCCATCTCTCTTATTTACCCCATGTTCGGAAAGTTGCGATTCAAACCAATTTGTCTTGCGAGTTGGATTGGATTAAATCTGCTCATCCAGAGCGACTAGCCCTATGGACAACGTTCCATCCTGAATGGTCTGACCTGAACCTATTTTTGGGCAAATGTACGCGTTTAGATCAGCTTGGCATTCGCTATAGTGTGGGCGTTGTGGGGTTTCCCGACTTTAAAACGGCGATCGCCACTCTGCGTCAGCGTCTTGATCCGGGCGTGTATTTGTGGATCAATGCCGTCAAAGCGGAACTCCCCCATCTAGATCCGCAAGATCGGGCTTTTTTTCAATCCATTGATCCCCTTTATGAGATCAACACCCATCACTATCCCAGTTTGGGAAAAGCATGTCGGACAGGGAAGTCCGTTTTTTCAGTCGATGGCGAAGGCACCATCCGACGATGTCATTTTATTCATGAACCGATCGGCAATTTTTACGATGCCAACTTTGAACAAGTTTTGCAAGAACGTCTTTGTATCAACCCTACTTGCCATTGTCATATTGGGTATGTTCACCTTGAGTATCTAGACATGGATAAAATTTTTGGTTCAGGTTTATTGGAACGCATTCCTCAAAATTTTTAAGGATCGTGAATTAAATTACTCCGGCGATTGAATAAGTCCTGCGGACAGGCTACGCCAACGCGGCTATACGTTGGACGAAGGCTTCCTGCTGCTAGGCATCTCTGGGTAACCAGATCCCTTGTTCGGCGATCGCCTGGGGAATGCGTGCCTGAATCTCGGCAGCATTGGGTTGTGGGCTGAAGCGTAAGCTGGCGTCCGGCCCAAGCTTGGGTGGCCAGGGATTGGAGGGCAGGGGAATCGTATAGGTTCAGCGATCGCAGGAGTTTGTAGTCAGCCATAAACTGTTTGGACAGGGGGCAATTGGGTATTTTGAGATGCACGCTAAACGGATGTAAGTGTCCGCGATCTTTACACTGGCCCCCCTGCCCCCCAATTTTGGGGGTTCTGAGACGTCTCAAGTATAAAGATTTGTATCAACACTCCGTTTATTCTAGGATGGGAGCTTTTTTACCATAATTAACTGAGATATATTGAAAAAATTTAGGGATCTCAAAGTAATTTTGGGATTCCAGCCACTTTGGCCAGTAGTTAATTGCACAATAACTTAAAACCATCCCATGTCTAACGCACCCACATCCTCGAATGAGATTATCCTGCTGGTTAGCCCTGATGAAGTTACCCCTGTGGAAGGGCAACGGGGATGGGGCGAGACGATTCAGAAGCGAGCGGCGGCTATGGTCGAGGTCAGGTTAGACCCAACGGTCTTGGAACGCCAGATGGCAGGTTTTTTGGGGATGGTGGGGCGCTTGTTTCAGCAAGCAGACCAGCAGATGCAAGCGCAATCAACTTTGCCGACCGGAACGCCCCCCAGCGTGCAACTCTCTGAGATCGAGTTATCGGTGGAGATTGGGGCAAAGGGAGAGGTTAAACTGGTCGCTGGAGGAGAAGCCTCTGGCAAGGGTGCCATTAAGCTCAAATTTACTCGACCGGGTGGGAAGTAGATGGCAGAAAGCGATTGGGCGATCATCATTGGCATCAATCAATATGACTTCTTGCCCACAGATGACCACCTGAAGTATGCCGTCAATGATGCGGTGAAGGTGCGGCAGTTCTTGTGTGAGCAAGCAAAGTTCCCACAGGAGAATGTGCTGCTGTGCTGTGATAGTACGCCAGGAGCATCCCCCCAGCAGCGTCCTAGCCGTAATGGTCTAAGGCATCTGCTGAAAAACGAGATTCAAAGGGCTAAGGGTGCCCATAACTTTTGGTTCTTCTATGCGGGGCATGGGATTGTGCATGAACACCAGGACTTTCTGCTTCCCTGTGATGGGAATCCCAGAGACTTGGAGCAGACAGCGATTCCCATTAGCTTTGTCACCGACTGTTTGAGGGATTGTGGTGCTGATAATGTTGTGCTGGTGATGGATATGTGCCGTAACCGTACCCGAGGCGCAGATGAGGGCAGCCGGGACATCGGGGAGGCGATGGGAGAGCAGACCCAGCAGATCGCCAAAGAGCAGGGAATCGTCACCCTGTTTTCTT
Organism: Thermosynechococcaceae cyanobacterium; assembly: GCA_049694615.1. GTDB lineage: Bacteria > Cyanobacteriota > Cyanobacteriia > Thermosynechococcales > Thermosynechococcaceae > JAAURS01. The sequence continues at coordinate 4,486 of JBAVRC010001093.1, forward strand.
GTAGTCGGGGTGAGCGATCTTATGAGATTGGGGATCTGGGGCAGGGTGCCTTCACTTATGCCCTGCTGGAGGGCTTGAAGCAGAACACAACTCCAAGGGCTTTAGAACAATATCTGACCCAACGGGTACCTGCTCTCAATCTTCAATATGGGAAAAAGATTCAGACGCCAAGGGTCATCCCTGAGCCTGGGTTGAAGTATGATCGACCCTTATTGCTCAGTTGTGCTTCGCCTGCCGATATTCAGCAGCTTGCTGTGGAGGCAAGGGATGCTGAACTAGAAGAGCAGGATTATGAGAAGGCACAAGCATTGTGGTGGCAGGTGATTGAGGCTGACAGGTCTACTCAGAGTGATCGGGCAAAGGCAAGGAAGGCGATCAATCGGATTAGTAACATTACAGCAGGAGCCCATGAACAGCGACTCGTAGAGGAGGAGCGCAACAAAGAAGCAGAGCGTCAGCGTGAACTGGAAAGACAGCAGGAATTAGAGCGGCAACGGCAAGAGCAGCTTAAAAAGGAGGCGGCTGTAAAGCGGAAACAAGTGGAAGAACAGGAGAGACAACGGCAAGAAGCTGAAGAATTGAAGCGACAGCAAACAGAGGCAGAAAGGCTCAGACAGGAAGAATTAGAACGGCAACGACGAGAACTGCCTTCTGAGAAGGGTATTGACTACACCAAACTGCGCGATCTGCTGAATGCCCAAGACTGGAAAGCCGCCGACAAGGAAACCGCAGACCGCATGTGCGAAATGTGCGAATTCTTGGGACGGCAAGAAGATCTCGACCCCCTGTTAATATTTATGCTGAACAATGACTTTGAAAACCTCCCCTGTGCTGACCTCAGTACCATTGATCAACTTTGGGTCAAGCACAGCCAGGGTCAATTTGGCTTTAGCGTGCAGAAAAAAATCTGGCAGGAATGCGAAAACAGGTTCAAGTTTAGCGAAACAGTTGGATGGATGAAAGAGATCAGAATTCTTGAGGGGAGTAAAGCATGGAAGAGCGAAAACGAAATCACTTTTGATAAATCAGCACCCAAAGGACACCTTCCCTGGTTGGAGAGAATTTTTGTAGGGCCAGAGGGCTGGGATCAGGTAGGGGTATTCTTCTCTCGCGTAAAGACTTGTAAGCTTTAGCATTAAATAGTTTCAGGACTTCCTAAAGATTTGTTACAGCTAAACTGATCTACGAAGAATGGTTGCTTGGCGGTTCCGTTACCTGGCACTGGGGTGATCATCTCCAATCATGCTGGGGGTGATCGCCGTAATGGGAAAGGGCGATCGCAAGAGAAAACGGGATAGACTTAAGGGACAAAGGTCATAACAGCTTCGAGGTTTTCGATGAAAACACCCGAAACACTCAAAATTGAAGCGATTCTCCACCAGCAGCGCGATCAGGCAAGTATAGAAGCTACACAACCGCATATCCATTATGTGGCCTAATCTCAGGCGAATGAAAAGCCAACACAATGTCGTCTTTGGGAATACCTGCGGCAACTAAATCTTCGGTGATGCCGCGATCAATGCCGTCATGGTGTATCCAAAGCTTGCCACCGCGAATTTCGGCATGGAAAACCAGACTGTGAATTCGTCTCTTGCCCTCCCATCCTTCATTGATCACCATGAAATGATTGTGGTCTTCGCTCACAATCACGCTGCTAGTGATACGTTCAGGCTTGTTCATTAGCAGAGCATTTTCTGACAATAGTTGATGCAGGATATCACGGTATTGATCTATCCTATCCATTGGATAATAACCTCCTGAGTTTCATCAAAAATCAAAACTTTAATATGGCGTTTTTTGAGCGATATTTTCACGGTTGGCTAAGAAAAGAAGGGTACCCACTCAATGCGGGACAGCGATACCGCTCTTGCCCTCACCCCCAACCCCTCTCCCGCAGGAG
>JBAVRC010001094.1:0-2082 GCA_049694615.1 Thermosynechococcaceae cyanobacterium
TTAATTCATGGTGCCCTGCAAAGCTCCGATGATGTGGACAGCCAAGGTGGCAGCATCAGGGGGATCGCGCAGTGCCGACTCAATCCAACTAAGTAGCCGGGTGAAAAATCGCCGCGCCGCTGCCGACACCGCATCGGGCAAATCCTTCGACTCAGCCCCCAACATACAGCCTAAACAAATCATCCCGTCATTCTGCACAGCCGCTGCATAGCAAGCACAGAGTCGTTGTAAATGCTCTTCTACCGTGGCTTGGGTCAGATCGACCGGCCCCAATCTTGCTGCCAACTTATCGCTGTAGCGATCAATCACCGCTGCTCCCAACAAGGCCTTCTGCGGAAAATAGTAATGCACACTAGCAGCCTTAATCCCCACATCTGCCGCTAGATCGCGATAGCTCACGGACTCAAATCCGCCCCGGCGAATCCGGATCTCCGCCGCCTCAAGAATTTCGATCGCCTTTGCTGGATAACCCGTTGAATCCTCTTTCATACTTTCAATTATCTAACGTTAGATAGGGGGTTGACAACTGCCGATAACCCGCGCCATGATTTACCTAACGAACGTTAGATAGACAAATGCCCTCACTTGGAGACCTGCCATGAAAGTCTACGAATACAAAGCTTTTCCGAACCCTTGGCGCGTGCGTATGGCCCTAGCGGAAAAGGGCTTGACGGATCAAGTCGAATTTGTCCAGGTCGATTTACCGCAGGGAGAGCATAAGCAACCAGCGTTCCTGGCGAAAAATCCGGCAGGTGCTGTGCCCTTGCTGGAACTTGATGATGGCACCTGTATTGCCGAATGTACCGCCATCACGGAGTATTTCGACCATTTGGCAGGTGAACCGACCCTCACAGGGAAGACGGCCACAGAACGAGCCGTGATTCATATGAGACAACGGCAGGTGGAAGCGAATTTACTGGATGCGATCGCCCATTACTTCCACCACGCTACGTCCGGTTTAGGGTTTGAAGCCTATCAAATTCAGGAATGGGGCGAAAAGCAGAAGGAACAGGCGATCGCGACGCTGCATCGCTTGGATCAGGTGTTGGCGGCTCAGCCTTATATTGCGGGCGATCGCTTTACGGTGGCAGATATTACAGCGTTAGCTGGGTTGGCGTTTGGTGGTATTTGTCAAATTACAATTCCTGAAACTGCAACCCACCTGCAAGCTTGGCATGATCGTATGCAGCAACGCCCCAGCTTCAGTGCGTAGTGGCCATTGATTGGGGAGAGCATAACGCGATGGAACTCAATGCTGACTTTACAAAGCGGGTGGCGATGCATGGGGCGGCGATGCCTTGGCAAGTATCCCCTATTCCTGGTGTGGAAAGGAAAATGCTCGATCGCATCGGGGATGAAGTGGCGCGGGCGACCACGATCGTGCGCTATGCTCCCAATAGCCAGTTCTCTCCCCATACCCATGGCGGTGGCGAAGAATTTTTGGTGTTGTCCGGGGTGTTTCAGGATGAGCATGGGGATTATCCCGTCGGCACCTATGTGCGAAATCCACCGACATCGCACCACACACCAGGTTCAGCCAGCGGTTGCATTATTCTGGTGAAACTCTGGCAATTTGACCCGGACGATCGCACTCAAATTACGCTCAACACAACGCAATTGCAATATGTCCCAGATGTGACGCGACAGGGCGTGAGCACGCTACCCTTGTTTGTTGACGACCGCGAAACGGTGCAACTGGAACGATGGGAGGCAAATGCAGCCATCGATTTCCTTGCATCAGATGGGTTAGAAATTTTTGTGATTCACGGTGGCTTTAGTGAACGCAACGAAGCCTTTCAGCCCTACTCCTGGTTACGGTTGCCGCCAGATTCCCGACTTTTGGCGCAAGCTGGTCCAGAGGGATGCCAAATTTGGCTGAAGCAGTTACGCTCAAGAACTTTTTGCTGAAAATCTCCCGTAATTAGCGTAAGCTCAGATCTTGCAGCATTCTCGATAAGCCCAGCCAGGTAGAAGTTTGAGAGTAATTTAAAAACCATAATGAGGGGGCAATTTTTAAAGCCCGTCGCTTTGGATTCGAGGCGGTTGGCATCCACCGTCCGATGACTCCATTGAATCCTGAGG
>JBAVRC010001095.1:0-2214 GCA_049694615.1 Thermosynechococcaceae cyanobacterium
GATGTTTTTGAATGAGATGTCTAATCTTAAAAGCGGGTTCGCCCATCGGGATGCCGATGGCCTTGGCTTGAGGCGATCGCGCGACAACGCAGCCGTCGTTATTGGAGAGCACAATTACAGGCTGCCCGCGCAGTTTTGGATTAAAGACTGTTTCGCAGCTTGCGTAGAAGGAATTGCAGTCGCACAGAGCCAACATCAGAGTAAATGGATCACACTGGTTGCAACGCCCCAAATGCAAAGGTCTTGGGGTTCATTAACATCAATCGGGGGATAATCGTCGTTTTCGGCTTTCAGGACCAGGCGATCATCCTCAACACAAAGCCGTTTGACCGTCAGTTCGCCATTAAGGACGGCAATCACGATACGCCCCGACACGGCATCGAGACTGCGATCAACCACCAACAGATCGCCGTTGTGAATGCCAGCCCCCGTCATGGAATCGCCAGACACCCGGACATAAAAGGTTGCGGCTGGATTTTTGATCAGATGTAAGTTCAGATCCAGTTTGCCCTCAATGTAGTCCTCAGCAGGAGAGGGATATCCGGCAGAAACAGGCTGCTGGTAAAGATTTAGGCTGAAGGGGTCAGAATGAAGGGGAGCGGAGCAATCGAAGGCGATCGCATTGACTGCTGCACAGTTGTGCTGAAGACTGGGGGTTGCCACTGAATCGGACATTAATGAATATTGTACGTTATTCATATTAGGCGTAAAATCATGAAAAATCTATTCTCATTTCTTAAACTGGTAGATTTCCTGGCATAAGAGAAATAAATGCTCTGAATTGGAGGGAAGCCGATGGGAAGTGAAAAGTACGTGATCCGAGGCGGCATTGAAGGCCGGGAACGGCTTCGCCTGCTATCGGAAGTGATGGGTCCGTCCACCCAAGATCTGATCGCTAAAGTAGGTGTCCCATCTGGTTCGATCTGTCTGGATGTCGGATGCGGGGGAGGCGACGTCACAATCGAACTTGCCCGCGCCGTTGGGCCTACAGGACGAGTGATAGGGGTAGATCTCGATGAGAAGAAGCTCAAAATAGCGCGTCGGGAATGTGAAGAAGCGAAACTTACAAATATTGCGTTCGAGGTGCGAGATGTTGCCGAATGGACGCCAGAGGAACGGTTCGATGTGGTCTATGCCAGGTTTTTGCTGACCCACCTCTCCCAGCCTGGAGAGTTGCTTTCGGTCATGGGCCGATATCTAAATTCGGGGGGTGTCATCATCATCGAAGACATAGACTATCGAGGGCACTTTGCTGAGCCAGAATGTCCCGCCCTTAACCGAGCGGTCGAATGGTACACAAAGTCGGTACAAAGTCGCGGGGCAGATCCCAATATTGGCCCTCGGCTTCCTGGATTGCTTCGGGATGCCGGATTTAGCGATGTACAGATGAGGCTATATCAGCCTGCTGCGCTTCAGGGAGGGATGAAACTCCTTAAATGCGTCACGTTAGAGAATATCGCTGAAGTCGTAATCGAGGATGGCTTGGCTACCGAGCAAGAATTACAGGAGACGATCGCCGAACTGTATACGTTCGCTCGCGATCCGCAAACGGTTCTGGGGGGTCCACGCATTTTTCAGGTGTGGGGTCGGATGGAAAACTAGAGTTGCGTTCAGGAAAGCATAATCAGGATTGGCAATACTGGCCATAACGGTCATCGGGGATTACATTGCCCCCGTGCTTTTGGTCCGCATCGCAAACCTGTTGCCACAGCGCTGCATCTTGCTTGTAAATGCTGAGAACCGCGATCGCCTCATCCGATGGGGAATCTGGTTCAAGATGGCCCAATTTTGTACAATGACTCGATCAATGATCAATCCGCTATGAGTACCGCCCCCCAACCGCAAGGGATCATCGTCCGCCTAACCGAAGCCCAACTGGGCTATTTGGCTTACCTCTACCCAGACGACGATCCTGAAGAGGCGCTGGTCAAGTTGCTGGAGCGTGATCGCCTTCGTGCCCTACGCAAAGCGGAACAGCATATCAAGGTTTTGCACTTGGATAATGCTGAACCTGAAGTGGATCCCATCCCAGAGTCAGAGAGCGAAGTAGAAATCGATGTTGAAATAGATAATCCCATAGGTACATTGCAGGAATACTGCCAACAGACCCAAGCGACAATGCCCAGCTATTCTTTTGAGGCCATTGAAATAGGCTTTAGCTGCACGGTTGAGGCATTGGGGCTGAGAGCAACCGAGATTGGTTCAGCCAAGAAA
>JBAVRC010001096.1:0-1873 GCA_049694615.1 Thermosynechococcaceae cyanobacterium
AAGCGCAGCGCTTAGCTGGATTTACCTTAGACAAGCTGAAGACCTTTTTTAAGATGACATAAATCTGTAGACAAAAGCTCAAAGAGTGTTGCATAGAAAGCCTTACAGATGAATGAAATAGCCCTGCTTCAATCCAGGTCGAAAGGATTTTAAGCAAATCGTTTTTCTGTAGCCCTTCGCCAGAGCTTTAGCGACAATTCCAAATGGTTTCGCCTACACAGTACCCCCGGAAAACCATTGAATCCAATGGTTTTAGGGTTGGTTTGCGACGGATTGATGATCCTGTATCAGCCTTCAACCGCCAAAAGCCCCTACCCAGCCACCTGCAAAACCTAGACAAGGTAGACTATGCAGCTTATCAACTTTTCCAACATTCAAGAACAAAACGAGCGGGTACTTACCGCCCAGCTCCTGTATGCCTCCGACGCGACCCCGGAAGACATTCGCCAAGCCAATCGAGCCATCAATCAGTTGCTCAACGACCATCAAAACACAATCCGGTTCTTCCAACGGCAATTCTCCGGTTTAGACCCCGATGCCGCCTATTCCGCGATATTAGAAGCTTTCAATTGTGCCATCCGTACCTTCCAAATAGGCATCGCCCAGTTCAAGACTTGGTTGGCAACCAAAATCCGCTTTAAATTACTGGACCTGTGCCGTATCAGTCAGCAGGAGTTTATCGACATCGACGCTTTGCTCACCAACGGAATGGAACTGTTCTCCAAACCCATCGGGATTGTCTCGGACGCCTTAGAACAACTCAATGCGGCGATCTTCACCCTGCCCGAAACGACCCAACGAATTATCGGCATGTATATCCAAGGCTTCACTTGGCTGGAAGTCGGCGACGTCTTCGGCAAAACCGATAACGCTGTGCGGATGATTTTCAACCGTGCAGTCCAAACACTGCGTAAACAATTGATTACAGTTTTGATTCCTGAAATGGATGCGCAGCCAGAGATTCCGGTCATAGCCGAACCCCTCCATTGGATGACTCAGTTAAGACTTCTGGCCAGTCGCGTTCGCTTGACCCCCCAAAGTTCCGATATACAAACAGTTATCACAGCAAGAGGGAAAGTCCATGCCATTAGCCTTCGCCCAACCCCTGCAAACCCGAATCCAACAATTTATAGCTGCCCAAACCCCAACGAGCCTCCTTCCCCTGGGAATATCGGGAGGGACCATCGGCTGGCACATTTTGTCCGGGGAGTTTTTCATGGTACCGCTCTATGGATTGACAACCTATGTACTGTTGACCCTCGGAAAATACTGGAAGAACACCCCTAAACCCGTTCGGACCGTGGCATTGGGTTCAGTCATCGTGCTGTTTGGCTGGGCCGCGATCACCGCTCACGCCTCCGCCCAAGCCTTACTGTTCAATAAATTGTTCGATGCCTTAACCAAAGCCATGACTGCATGGGGCGTTCCAGTGCCGCAACTGCCGAACTGGATGACCCAAGGATTAAAGATGATCGCGTTGGTGATAGTGGTTCCAGTGTTTGTGCGCTTGCTTCGTAGTCGGGACGGAGAAGAAGACGAAACCAGTCGAGCCTTCGGAAAAATCATGAAAGTTATTGTCATCCTCGGCCTGGGGGATGCAACCTTGAGCCTGTTCGACGTTTAATCCGAGGATTCCATGCCCATCACGAATCAACCCATCCCCACCAACCGCTCAATGGGGGAAGGGGCCTCCTTGTTTGGCGTCTTCAACTACACCATGATGCCCGGTCTAGCCCTCGGGTTCTTGATCTGGACCGGGCTCCAATTCGTCTTCGAGGATCATCGCAAATCGGCTCCAGTTGGAGCTGCGGTGGTCTTTGGGTATTGGCTGTATGTGGGCAACAGCAAAGAAAAGGCATGGCGCAATATGAGT
>JBAVRC010001097.1:0-2175 GCA_049694615.1 Thermosynechococcaceae cyanobacterium
CATGTTTTTAGATTGAGAAACATAATTTACTATTATAAATTAAATCAGAGATTATATGTTGGAGATGTCTTACCAAGGCTATAGTGATCGCGATAAAGAACAGAATTCTGAGATGGACTACGTTCTAAGCGAGTGGGGAAACGTCAAAAGACTTGACTATATTGCTTGCTGGTTCAAGCGGGCATCAGAATACATGGACTACGAAAATGCCAAATGTGCCTTTGTTTCTACAAATTCAATTTGTCAGGGGGAACAGGCATCCTTGCTGTGGCCAAACGTATTTTCTAGAGGACTGGAGATATTTTTTGCTCACCGATCCTTTGATTGGCGAAACAATGCGAAAGACAACGCTGGTGTAACTTGTGTCATTGTGGGCTTTTGCCAGGTTGGAACTCGCAAGAAGATTATCTTTGATGATCAGATTGCAACGGAGGCTGAGAATATTTCTCCTTATTTAATCAATGGTTCATCGATTGTTATGGAGCAAAGAAAGGCTTCTATCTCTGGCCTTCCTGATATGGCACTGGGAAGTAGTGCGATCGATGGTGGTCATTTGATATTTGAGTGGGAAGAGCGAGAAAAAATATTGTGCTCCAATCCTGAAGCGGCGAAATATATTAAGCCGTTTTTCGGCGGTGCCGACATTATTAAGGGTGTTCACAGGTTCTGTATATGGATTGAAGATGAAGAGGTTGACGAGGCCGTAAAAATCCCCCAGATAGCAACAAGAATTGATGCGTGTCAACGATACAGACTCAGTGCCGGACGTGATGCCCAAAAAGCAGCTAGCGTTCCTCATCGTTTTTTCTACCGTAAGTACAAAGAACAGGAAGCAATCGTCGCTCCAAGGACATCATCAGGACGGCGGGAGTATCTGCCCGTTTCGTTTATAAGGCGTGGAATTATAGTTAGCGAAGGTGCTCTTGTCGCTTACGGTAGCTCCCATTTTCTTTTTTCTTTAATGTCATCCAAACTTCATGCTGTCTGGTTGTCCACAACGAGCGCAAGACTGCGTACAGATTATCGGTATTCTGTTAATCTCACATATTTCACCTTCCCCGTCCCCATCCTCACCGAGCAAAACAAAACCGACCTCTCCCGCTGCGCCGAAGACATCCTGCTAGCGCGGGAGCAGTATTTCCCTGCCACCATCGCCGATATGTACGACCCCGATCGGATGGACACCGAATTTCCGTTGGTGAGAGAAGCCCACGATCGCAATGACGAAACCTTAGAGCGCATCTACATCGGTCGCCGCTTCAAAAACGACACCGAACGCCTCGAAAAACTCTTTGAGCTATATACCAAAATGACCACCCAGCAACCGCTCCCAAAAAAGCCTGCCCCAAGCAAAACCAACGGTTCCAACCCATGAGCACCCCTCTAGACACCCCATGGAAGCAGATCCTAGAAGGTTACTTTCCCCAGTTTATGGCCTTCTTTTTCCCCGAAGCCTACAGGGCGATCGACTGGAGCAAAGGCTTCGATTTTCTGGACAGCGAACTTCAGCAGGTGACTCGCGAAGCCGAAACCGGGAAACTCATCGTGGATAAACTAGTCAAGGTGTATCTCCGAAGTGGTCAAGAAGAATGGCTGCTGCTTCATATCGAAGTTCAAAATCAGAAAGAAGAAGAATTTAGCGAGCGCGTCTACATCTACTCAACAAGGCTGTTTGACAAATTTCGGCGAGCAGTAGCCAGCTTTGCTGTCTTGGGCGACACCGACCCCCACTGGCGACCTCAATCCTTCCACCAAGAAGCCTTGGGATCCCATCACGACTTTTCGTTCCAGATTGCAAAATTGGTAGACTATAAAGAGCGAATGGAGGAGCTGACAGACAGCGATAATCCTTTTGCGATCGTCGTTCAAGCTCATTTGGCCGCACAGGCCACCAAAGGCAAAACCAGTCAACAGCGACGACGGCAGCGAAAATACAGCCTAACTAAATGCTCTACGAACGCGGGTGGAGCGAGCAGGAAATCATCGACCTCTATCGCTTTATCGACTGGGTGTTAACGCTGCCTCCAGAACTAGAAAAAGCGTTTAGAGAGGACATAGAAACCTACGAACGAGGAAAAAACATGCCGTACATTTCTGCGATCGAAAGGATGGGTGAAGCTAGAGGTGAAGCCAAAGGCAAAGTTGAAGGCAAGGTCGAACTGATCTGTCTCCTGT
>JBAVRC010001098.1:0-5488 GCA_049694615.1 Thermosynechococcaceae cyanobacterium
CCCAACAGCAACCCACACACAGGCAAGCTACCGCTCGGGAGAAATCTGTGCCTATAGGACATCGTCGTTCTGCACAGGGGGCAAAGGCTTTGGGCAGCGTGGAAATTGGCTTGAAGTCTGTTGTGGCGTCCACTCAGCCGCGATCAACTCAGATTAAGGTCATTTCAGGACTGTCCGCAGAACCCTATATCCGTCTTGAGCCGAGCGCAGATCGCGTGTGGGAGACCGTTCCGCAGACTGACGCCGGATTACAGCTCAGAATTGGAGGCTATCTATAATTATCCTTTCTCAGCGATCGCTTGAACGATATGTGGACGCTGGGCCGCAGCAACTAAGGCAGCGCCCGCCCCTGTACTCGCCCCCAAATATCCGATGCCAAGATGTTTCGTGTCTGGATGCTAGGTCAACCCATCCGTGGCAGCAATTAACCGTTCCGCGAGTAACGCAATATCGAAGCGATGCTGTCTGGTTTGTCGATCAATCTTGACGCCATCTCCCTATCTCCCATGATTACTTCCCGCCTATTGAGGCTTTTGGCCCACGGTGCGAAAGGTTGTTCTCTAGCAATTTGCACACTTCTTCATCGGTTGTTTGCGCAAAATTTTCGTACCAAAGGCCGATCGCATAGAGGGGATCCGGTGTCCTCAAGCAGACCACCTCATCCGTTTCTCTCCGGATCTCCTCGCAAGTCTCCGATGCTCCTACTGGAACCGCGACAACAATACGCTGCGGAGATTGTTGCCGGATTGCAGCAATTGCTGCCCGCATCGTGGAACCTGTAGCCAAACCGTCATCTACCAGAACGACAGTGCGATCTCGGAGATCCGGCGGCGGGCGATCGCCTCGGTACTTATGATCGCGACGCTCCAATTCGCGAAGTTCTCTTGCGGCGACCTCATCGATTGTCTGATCGGAAATCCCCAGCCAGTCTAAGAGATCGTCGTTCAGCACCCGCACCCCGCCTGAGGCAATGGCACCCATCGCCAACTCCTGATGACCTGGCACGCCTAATTTACGCACCAGACAGATATCTAGAGGCGCGTGCAGCGCTGTTGCGACCTCAGCTGCAACGGGTACCCCTCCCCTAGGCAGTCCAATAACCAGCACATCGGCACGATGGGCATAGGCGGAAAGCTTCGTCGCCAACTGCTGGCCTGCTTCAGTGCGATCGCGGAATCGTATCGTCATGATTCCCTCCTAGAACGTCCCTGAGAATCCTAGTAATCGAAGTCTCCGCCCTCCATGCCTGCCCCTGAGGGAGTCTTGCTTTTCGGCTCTGGTTTTTCGGCCACGATGCACTCTGTCGTGATCGTAATCCCTGCGATCGAGGCCGCATTTTGGAGGGCAGAGCGCACCACCTTCGCCGGGTCGACAATTCCCGCTGCAAACATATCGACAAACTGGTCGGCGTTGGCATCGTAGCCGACATCGAAGGCTTGTTCTTTAATATGTTCGACAATGACAGCCCCATTCACGCCGGCATTTTCGGCAATCCGTTTCAGGGGTGCAGAAAGGGCACGGGTGACAATCATGGCCCCCAGCAGTTCGTCGCTAGAGAGATGCTCGGCAGCCCAATCTTCTAGCTCCGGCACGAGGTGAACGAGGGTTGTGCCGCCGCCGGGGACGATGCCTTCTTCTACCGCCGCTTTGGTGGCATTAATGGCATCTTCTAGGCGCAACTTACGGTCTTTCATTTCCGTTTCCGTCGCAGCCCCAACCTTCACGACAGCCACCCCGCCCGATAATTTAGCCAGACGTTCTTGGAATTTTTCCTTGTCGTAGGCAGAGTCGGTTTCTTCGATCTGACGATGGATTTGGTCGCAGCGGGCTTTGACGGCCTTTTCATTCCCTTCAGCAATCAGGGTCGTGGTGTCCTTGGTCAGCACGACGCGACGGGCTTGCCCCAATTGCTCCATCTGTACGGTTTCTAATTTGAGTCCGGTTTCCTCCGAAATAACCTGACCGCTTGTGAGAATGGCCATATCTTCTAACAGGGCCTTGCGGCGATCGCCAAATCCAGGCGCTTTCACGGCGGCCACATGGAGCACGCCGCGCAGACGGTTCACCACCAAGGTTGCAAGGGCTTCTTTTTCAATATCCTCGGCCACAATCAACAGCGGTTTACCCGTCTTGGATGCCTGCTCTAGAATCGGCACCAAGTCTTGCACCAAGGTTATTTTTTTATCGGTCAGCAGAATATAAGCATCTTCCAGCACCGCTTCCATCTGTTCCGGGTCGGTGGCAAAGTAAGGGGAGATATAGCCTTTGTCAAAGCGCATCCCTTCCGTAACTTCTAATTCTGTCGTCATCGAATTGCCTTCTTCCAGGGAAATCACGCCTTCTTTCCCCACCTTTTCCATGGCATTGGCAATCATCCGACCCACCTCCTCGTCATTACCTGCGGCGATCGCCCCTACTTGCGCGATCGCCTTTGAATCGCTGACAGGACGGGCATGATCGGCAATTTTTTCCACGATAAAATGAGTGGCTTGGTCGATGCCATGGCGGAGGGCAATGGGGTTGGCTCCGGCTGCCACATTTCGCAGTCCCTCTTTCACCATCGCGTGAGCCAAAACCACTGCTGTCGTAGTCCCGTCTCCAGCCACATCGTTGGTTTTAGCCGCTGTTTGGCGCAGCAACGCCACAGCCGTATTTTCGACGTGATTCTCTAGCTCAATTTCCTTGGCGATCGTAATGCCATCGTTCACAATTTGCGGTGCGCCGTATTTTTTCTCTAGCACCGCATTGCGTCCTTTTGGTCCTAGCGTAACCGCCACCGCTTCCGTCAATAGATCGAAGCCTCGCTCTAGGGCTCGGCGGGCTTCATTGCCAAAGATAATCTGTTTAGCCATAACCTACACCTTTGTTCCAGTCAGTTGCTTCCAAGCTGAATTCAGTGCTTTGGTAGCTCGATGACTCGTGCGACTCATGCTGTGTTGTAAACTGTCCCACTGGTCATGTAAAAACTCTGTGGCTTCTTGCAACGCATGGTGATCATGACGGCCCGAGGTCGCTAGTTCATTGCTGACGTCTTTGATTTTGATGCGAACCACTTCCGGTTTGTCTTCTGGCGTCAAAATATGATGCAGGCGATCGCTCATCGTTCGCACCAACGATTGAACCTGACGCGATTTCTCGCTCAAGAACCCGCTTAATCCTTCCGCTTCGCTTTTGAGGGGATATTTCATCCCCTTGCGGACAATGATGGCATCCAGTACATCTGCTTCTGCATCTTCAGCTAATAGAACAGATCGATAGATAAAGGGAGTCGAAGGATTTCCCATCAGAACGTAAGCGGTAATGTCACCAGTTTGCCAATCGAACAAAAAATCGTCCACCCAGCCGAGGGGCGTTCCCAGCGCAGACCGTACCGGGAGCCGATACCCGCTTCTGAGGTTTTCTGGCGTTTCTATGGCCAGCCGATGGAAGACAGACACCGCTTTATCTCCCACCCCTGCAATTTGCGCTAGGGAGAGATATCCGCTTTCTCCAGATAAATAGGCGACTCGACCCGACGCGTCTAGCCAGACCTCTTCCACCTGGCCCAAACGGTTGGCAGTTGAGCTTTCGATGACGGTTGCCCCAACGATTTGACTCCGACGAATAATGTTGAGCATCAACTTCCTCCATCAAGGCAACTTAAAGTGCAAGCGTAAAATATTCAGGTTTTTCGCTTCAATGCGTTTCTATATGCTTCTCAGGTTAGAAATAAAATGTGAGGAACTCATGAGTACACAAAAAGTTCTGGAAACGCAATTCACCTTTTCTCAGCGCTAACTGGATTGATGAAGAACCACGTTTGATGCGGCCCTCATGAGTTCCTCATAATATTTGCCTACCTTCAAACTAGGTCGAGTATGGGGTGCCGACCCGTCATCGCTAAAATTCCACGTAGGCGTATTTCCCAATGGACGAAGGTCTAACATGGTATTGAAGAAAACAAACTCCCTTCATGAGCCGCTGCACAGGTCGATGAATCTTCGAGTGGGCATCGTCCTGATTGTTCTGATCGGGTTGCTGCTGTCTAAGAATTTGGTCCATTTGTGCACAGAATCTTGGTGGTTCGATGCGGTTGGCTTTTCAGACGTATTTTGGACCAAGTTAACCTGGCAAATTTTACTGTGGCTGTTTACCTTTACTGTTTATGCCGTTTGGTTGTGGGTTCATTACCGTATCGCGATCCAAGCGACACGCCACCGACCCTTTACCGTTTTTGCAGAAACCAACTTTGAACCCTATACCGATCAGCTCATGCATCTCCTGGCGAGGGCCGCCAGCATTTTGGTTGCCTTGGCTGCTGCCAGTATGACGGCTTCAGGCTGGGATGTCATCCTCAAATATCTGCACCGCAGTCCCTTTGGCGATCGCGACCCTATTTTCCAAAGAGACATTAGTTTTTGGATTTTTCAACTTCCGTTTATAGAAGGGATCCGAGGGTGGCTATTCGGTCTACTGAGCGTAGGTTTAATGCTATCGCTCGCCGTTTACACCCTCAAGGGCAGCTTTGTCTCAGAACCTGAGCGACGAGTGGGGGATCAGGCGATCAAAACGCACCTCAGTCTTCTGCTGAGCGGGTTGGTCTTGCTGGGCGGCTGGGGTTTTTGGCTAGAGCGATTTCATCTCCTGTACGGGGCAGGCGGTCTGGTGTTCGGCGCAGGTTATACCGATGTTCACGCTCGCTTGTTGGCATTGAACGTTCTCAGTCTTGTGTCCGTCGGTATCGCCATTGGCTTAATTGTTTCGACCCGACGGCGCGGATGGACTCTTCCGCTTCAAAGCGCGGGGGTGTTTGCGATCGCCTTTGTGCTGCTCAATCTGATTTACCCCTGGTTTATGCAGCAATTTATCGTGGCCCCTAATGAATTAGCCAAAGAAAAGCCCTATCTCACCCACAATATCCAACTCACCCAGGCCGCTTACCGTCTCCATGACGTGCAGCAGCAAAACTTCGCCGCCGAAACCCAACTGGATCGCCAGACTTTACAAAATAATCAACCCACTCTTCGCAACATTCGCCTCTGGGATTATCGTCCGCTCCTGAGTACGTATCGCCAACTGCAAGAAATTCGTCTGTACTATAAATTCACCCATGTCGATGTGGATCGATATCGAATCAACGGCGACTATCGCCAGGTCATGCTGGCAGCACGGGAATTGGTCTTTTCTCAGTTGCCGAAAATCGCCCAAACCTGGGTGAATGAACGGTTGAAATATACCCATGGCTACGGTTTGGCCATGAGTCCCGTGAATCGCATTACCACCGACGGGTTGCCCGAACTCTACATCAAAGATATTCCGCCCCAATCTCAGGTCGATCTCCAGGTCCGGCAACCCGCCCTCTACTATGGCGAAGAAACGGATCGCTATATTTTTACCGGTGCAACCACCGACGAATTCGACTACCCGCGCGGGAACGACAATGCCTTTACCCGCTACAACGGCAAAGGGGGCGTTCCCCTAAACTCGATTGCACGCAGAGTCGCTTACG
>JBAVRC010001099.1:0-2040 GCA_049694615.1 Thermosynechococcaceae cyanobacterium
AATTTCCCCCGTTTCCTCGCCGACGTTAATCATTTGCGTGGCCAGAACAGGAAAGACCTTTTCCTTCTGTAAAGCTAAGCTCAGCATTCCACCGCCTTGCACTTCGCGACGGGCCTCGTCAATGGCATTCGAAATAATCTGATTTCCAGCGGTATCTCGAACGATTTCCAGGGCTGTCAAAATGGGAACCCCTGAGCGAGATAAGGAACCAAAGGTGCGACAAAAGCGCGCCACGGCTGTTTTCTGAATCAAATCCCCAAAAAGGGGCACTTTCAGAGACATCCGATCAATGGTTTCGCGTCCCGTGCGGGTTTTGTAATATTGACGTGCCCCGAAGACTAACCCCCCCACACAAATCAGAAAAGTGAAGCCGTACTGGGGGGTTCGCAAAAATTCACTCAGGTTAACGAGTAGTTGGGTAAAGAGGGGCAATTGTCCGCCTAACTGTTTGAAAATACCATCAAAAATGGGGATCAAGAAAATAACCATCCCAAAAAAGATCGTAATGGCAATTAAGCTGACAACCACTGGATAGGCTAATGCCGACTTGATTTGGTTGTTGAGACGGGTTTGGTCTTCCAGCAATTTAGAGAGGCGATTGAGGACTTCATCCAATACCCCGCCTGTTTCCCCAGCCTGAATCATAGCAACATAAAGATTATCAAAGGCTTGTGGGTGCGATCGCATCGCCTCTGACAAACTCATCCCTTGTTGAACATCAACATTAATTTCCTGTAAAATCTTTTTGAGTTTTTTGTTGGTGCACTGATCGGCCATGACGCCTAAGCCACGGACCATAGCAACGCCAGCATTAACTAGAGCTGCAAACTGACGGGAGAAAATAGCCTTGTCTTTAACTTTTATGGAGCTTAGAAAATCTAGGTTTATATCCAGATCGCCGCTTAACTTGAAACCTTGATCTTCTTTGATATCTAGGACCTGTAGCCCTTGGCGCTGTAGCGTTGCGCGAGCTTCCCGCGGGGAGCTTGCATTAATCTTTTGGCTACTGGGTTTTCCAATGGCATCTCGTCCGCGAACAACGTAGGTTGGCATAGTTTAGAACTCTTAGCAGTCAACAATAAAAAACAATTAAATCGGGAACATGGGAATAGAGCATCAGGAACTTTCATCCAAACCTATTTTGGGTAGATTAAGATAACACTACCGCCTACGAAAATTGGAGGACGACTCATTCAACTGATTACCCACTGGACCTGTACCAATCAGACGTTGTAATTCATCGGTGCGAGATGTCTTAGACATCGCGGACTCAAATGAAATGGTGCCGGCAATGTAGGCATCAGCCAATACTTTTTCAAGGGTCACCATGCCTAGCTTACCCCCGGTTTGAATCGCCGAATAAATTTGAGAGGTTTTTCCTTCACGCACTAAATTGGCGATCGCTGGGGTAACCACCATAATTTCTTGCACTAATATCCGCCCAAATTCGCCTGGTTTGACATTTTTGCGGGGGACTAGGGTTTGGCTAAACACGGAAACGAGGGAGTTGGATAACTGAACCCGTACCTGCATTTGTTGTCCAGGTGGAAATACATCCACCATCCGGTCAACGGTTTGAGCTGCCGAGCTGGTGTGCAGGGTTCCAAAGACCAAGTGGCCCGTTTCTGCAGCTGAGATAGCCAGCTGAATCGTCTCAAGGTCGCGCAACTCGCCGACCAGAATCACATCTGGGTCTTCCCGCAAGGCCGACTTCAGCGCATTGGCAAAACTCCGTGTATCTTCCCCCACTTGACGTTGATGAATCACACTTTTTATCGGTTCATAAAC
Organism: Thermosynechococcaceae cyanobacterium; assembly: GCA_049694615.1. Classification (GTDB taxonomy): domain Bacteria; phylum Cyanobacteriota; class Cyanobacteriia; order Thermosynechococcales; family Thermosynechococcaceae; genus JAAURS01. The sequence continues at coordinate 1,789 of JBAVRC010001099.1, forward strand.
AAACTCGATAGGATCCTCAATCGTTAAAATGTGCTCTGCTCGGGTTAAGTTAATGTTGTTAATCATGGAGGCCAGGGTGGTTGACTTCCCCGAACCGGTTGGCCCCGTGACCAAAATGAGTCCTCTCGGCTTTTCCGACATTTCCCGCACAATATTCGGCAATCCCAAGGTTTCAATGGTTGGGATTTTGGAACTCAAGGCCCGCAATGCGGCAGCATAGGTACCCCGATCTTTGTAGACATTCACCCGAAA
>JBAVRC010001100.1:0-5882 GCA_049694615.1 Thermosynechococcaceae cyanobacterium
AAGCGCAGCGCTTAGCTGGATTTACCTTAGACAAGCTGAAGACCTTTTTTAAGATGACATAAATCTGTAGACAAAAGCTCAAAGAGTGTTGCATAGAAAGCCTTACAGATGAATGAAATAGCCCTGCAGAAGGATGATTGCTATGACGATTAAATTTGAATCCCAGACATTGCCTCATCTGAAGGTAACACTTCTTGTAGAAACCCTGACTTCAGGAAAGGTTGTGGCATCTGTTTTTGAGTTTCCGAGTTGTCGAGTTGAAGCGGATAACCGAGATAATGCGATCGCTCAATTACAAAAAACTTTTCTAGAACGACTTCCACAAATAGAAACCATTTCCTGGGATGTACCTGTTGCTTTTGCCGAACCTAATTGGATGAGGTTTGCTGGAGTTTTCAAAGATGACTCAGACTTCCAGACAATCATAGAAACGATTCGGGAGGAGCGTTTTTCAGAGGATGATACTGAAATCGATCCTTCTTACTACCAGTAGAAGGTAGTTTCTGTGACTCAATACATTCTGGATACTGACCACGTTTCGCTCATTCTTTTGAACCATCCTCAAGTGACTGCCATTGCTGCTCAAGAGCAGATTACCGTTACGATCATTACGGTGCAAGAGCTTTTCAATGGATGGGTTGGCAGAATCAATAATCCGTCACAAGTCAATAATCTACCTGCACTTTACTCAAAATTCTCGACAACGGTCAAATATCTTCAAACTATTGAGATATTGGATTTCACGATACAGGCTGATCAATGTCTCAGAGAATTGCTGAGAGAAAATCCTCTCCTGCGAAAAAGTCGCCTCCAAAAAGATATGCGGATTGCAGCGATCGCCCTAACATTGGGGGCGACGGTTGTTACCCGCAATCGACGTGATTTTGAGTTGGTTCCTGGAATAGAGCTTGCTGACTGGACGTTGGTGTGAAATTACTCGAATAATTGACCACCATTGCCGCAAGAGTCCAGAGAAGTTGCACTTAGGCCCAAAAAGGTGATCGCATTGTCTATGCCTAAAGCGTTGGCTGGGCGATCGCCCACCACAGCCCCAACCCCCGAATCGCAGCCCCGAACCCCACATCAACCGAGACATCGGCAGAAAATTCAGTCATCTGTATGAATTGTTAAGCTAATTATTAAGTTCTGGGAGAGAAAAATAAACTGAGCCAGACTGATGAGCGATGTTCAATAAATGATTATGGTAGACCTGATTGCCACGTTGAGTGCTAATCTGCTCGCAATGCCAAAGGTCTGCTTTGCTGAAGTGGGCGATCGCAGGCGAGAGTATTCGGTGCAAATTTGTGTTGAGCGTTATTGAATATTAGAGCGGTTTGAAGATGCATCATTAAATTGAAAATTTAAACAATGAGAAAATCCTGTATTTTTTGAACAACGCTAACGCCCCAAGGGGAGAGAAAGGCAAATTCAAATATTTTAGTAAGAAAAAGACAAGGAAAAAGATGTTCAACTTTGAGAATCTTGATGATACTACTCGCTCTTCAATGCTACAGGCTATTGAAGAAGCCGAGAAGACAAATAATATTTATTACAGCACTCGATTTAACCAAAATGGAAATAATCAATGGTTACCACTGCTCAAACAAGCCGCCCAACAATTTAATGAACATTGACTTGCATATCAATTAGAATCTAACGAGTTAATGAAAGACTTTGAAAGTGCTATTAAGCCATCTGGTGGATACACATCAAAACACGTTCCACATACCGCTGCTGCGACAATGGCTGAAGGGCAATTCAATCGTTTCTATATACTGGGCCTTTGTAAACGTGCACAGGCTGAAAGTATAACGCATCTTGAAATTTACCGAGCTAAAGAACGATTCGATCCTCGATCCGAATCCCAGGCTTTGATAGGCACTCTCTTATCAATTGACGAAATTGAGTCTCAATTAAAAGAAATTAAAGCTAGTTTTAAGAGTCAACTTGTGAAGCCTAACTCAGGTCTTTGTGTAAAATTTTCCTAGAAATTCAGAACTATTCTTTGTATGACAGCAACCTGACAATTCTGTTGCATAATGACCGTATTAAGGTTGTCTGCCAAGATTAAAAATTATCGATGTTAGATAGTACATAAATAGCTAAAAAATAATGTAATTTGCAATGCCAATTTGACTCAATTTCATCGATGATTTACTATTAGATTTTAAGAGTCACTTTTAGAGTCCGTATTTGCTTCTAGATTTTCCTTGGAAGCTGGAAGAGCTTTTAACTCCTGTCCACCTTCAATGCTTTTTTGTGGTTGTCTATCGAATGCGTTTGAAGCTTTTTCAAAAGCTTCTTGAATAGTTGGTGTTTCGCAAACTATATTCTCGATTTTTTTGTGACCTGTAGATAATTCTTCAAATTTAGGCACCCAAAAATCGTATATATCAGGAACAGCGCCAATGACGTCGTAAGGACTAGGAGCAATGTATAAAAGTAAGCTGAGACCCCATGCTTTAACGCACGTATATATGGGATTTCTCTTGTCTACATCTTTAAGGTCATACTCTGTCATAACTAAATCACTTACCAGTGACTGAGCAGCCTTTTTTAATCCTTCAGTCCCGTCTATTTTATATCTGCGAATTGCTTTTAGAATATTCTCGATCTGCCCTGTCAAAAATCTTTTTAAATCTTTAGATAAATCTGATTGAAGAATTTTTTCCAAAAGAAGAGTGAATTCGCTATTGAGCTTTTCCAAAAAATCTTCCTCTAGAAAAATTGTAGGATTTTCCGAATGAAAAAACTCTGCGAGTGAATCCAGTGTGTTAAGGACACCTTTATCTTCAATATAAGTAGCAAAGGCATTCCATTGTATGCCCCATATATGTTGAACAACAAAATATTCGTGTAGTTTCTCAATAGTCTGGAGGTATCTATCGATTCTTGTTTTAGTTCGTATGCTCCTCGCCTCTTCTTCTGCTTTATTCAAAAGCTCGTAAAAATCTACAATATTATGAGGTTGATTTTCAAGATTCATCGCCTCTAATAAAATGGGGCCAGAAGCTTGTTGAATATCTCCATTAGCAACTGCCTTAGTTAGAATTTCTTCCAGTCTTCGTAGTGCACTAGATTGCATCATGATTCAAATTAGATAGACATATTAAAGTCATTTCATGTCAATTATATTATAAATAATCAGAAGAGGTATAAGTAATAGCAGACTGGGCTTCGTTATTCAACCCAGCCCATAAACTCAATCTCAAGAGAAGGCATTTTGTCTTTTAGTTTAGGCAGGGTATTGCAAAAACCTACCTTGTGATTATAGCCATCAATTGTGTAACCAAGTTAGATCCTTCCCAATGATTAATTCTGTCTTCTTCGCATGATGAGTATTCTTCATCGCAATCAACCTCGTCTCAAACTTACAGCGACTTGCCATTGCCTGCACCTCACTAGCATCGTCATAAGTCATCAGAAAATTGCCTTGTAGCCTGTGCGCTAAATCGAACAAAGCTTCATGATTAATCTCTGAATAACGATAGAGTCGTTGCCCAGTCGCCCTATAAGGTGGGTCAATAAAGTACATCACATCCTCTCTGTTCGCATTCTTCTCACAAACCTCAAACGCATCCCCTTCAATAAAATTGATCCTGTGCTTGACTTGATCAATGGCCAGAATTCGCCTTCTCAGCGTTTCAGGATACCAGCGTGAAGTGATTCCCTTCCCATTTTCCCCGTTCTTGATAAAACTAGCGCCATTTGCCAGAATACCCCCTCGATTCACCCGATTCTTGATAATCGTCGCAAAAGCAAGAGATTCCAAAGATTCATCAGCCTGATCAATAGCCCTTCTCGCACTCTCTGGCGTCAATTGAAACCCCATAATGGCATCCCCCAGCCACTCAGCCCCACCATTCAAAATAACTTGCCAAACAGCAGCCACCCCCTCATCCTTCTCAACCATCGTCACCCGATCCACCAGATCTTCACAGACCGCCGTCAAACTCACAATACCGCCACCCGCAAAGGGTTCAATCAGCTCCTTCCCAGAACCGCCCTGAACATGCAGCCATTGCCGGATTCTAGGAACAAGCCAAGTTTTCCCGCCAGCATACCGGAAAGGACTGCGTTGCGGCACACTGGAAACATTCACAACAGCCTGATTGCTAACGATAGTTTGAGAGTCGAATAGCTCAATTTGAAGCATCAGCTTGTGTCCTACTGCAACGGAATATCGGTAATCATTTGCGTGTCCGGTGGATTATCTAACTTGTTATCCAGTTTTTGTTGTAGCACCTCCATAAAATCCTCCAGCTTCCCAGCCTCAGGCGTAGAAATTCGGTTAATCGCTGCCCAGTATTCCGTATAGACAACATCACTCAAAACCAAGTTAAAACGTTCATCCTGTCGTTCCAGATCGTAAAGCGTCCAAGCAATTTCAGCTTGATTTCGCTCCACTTGCGGTAGTTCTGGCAGCGTTTCAAAAAATCCCCTTTGCACAGCGATCACCTGCTTTTTGCCCCACTCACGCAAAATCGTACCTTTGTAGAGTAATTGCGGAACCAACCGTTTACGCGAAGACGAGAGATAATCTGGCGTTGGGTAATAGTCCGCAAGCCTTAACCAGTCAACCGATTCCCAACCTTCAGGATCATTCAGATAAGCTTCAAAAGGCTTACGCACATTCCCAGAGATATACACCGCCTGCACTTCCACTGCTCCAAAATCCAAAACCCGTCCTCGATCGTCATAGGAAACCAGCACCACATCAATATTTCCAGCGGATTGACCGTTCGCATCCTTCAACCGAACCTCCGTGAGCGAAGTCCAGTTCGTATTTTCTCCAAAAAAGAAAGTAGCTGCATTTTCAGCAATCAGCCAATCTTCCCGAAACCGAACCGGACAGGTAATGACCGGAGCCTGCTTGTGGTAAATACTGCATACCCCAAGGGGATCATTTGCCTTATCCTTCGTACAATTAGGCACCTTGTTATTGTACGGGCACAGCTTATTCCGACGATATCTCCTAGCCTGTTCCGAAAAACTGTTACTGGGAAAGCCAAAAACCTCTGCAAGCGGATTATTGGACATAGGAACTGATCTTAAACGAGGACTGTGCAAGCCTTAAGATTACTGTGTAGATCCTAAAAAAGCCAGCCATCGTTGAACTGATTGGTGTGAGTGCGGTCAATTGGCCGTCTTCTTGCTCAACAAATGGAAAACAGTTGTTTAATTTCGGCGATCTCTTCGTGCAATAATTTATTTTCTTGGGTAATTTGGTAAAGTCGCTGAACGCCATCCGTGAGTTGCTCGATCGCCGCATCGACTCGATCTTGCAGCATGACTAAATTTGGCAGCGGCACTTGGGCAGCTTCCAGCATTGCCGTTTCTGTCGCATCTTTTTGGGCATACCAAGCTTCAAGTTGAGCTTTTTCTTGAATTGTAAGTGATTCACCAATCGTCTCGCGATCGTGCAATCGCATTCCAAGTTCATCACTGAGCATAAAGGTTTGTCCTCTCAAGACTGGTTTTATTTTAGCCCAATCGCTAATCACCCAACCGCTCTAGATACAAAATTTGTGCCGACACGATCTAAATAATCCTGTTGCACACCGACTGAATAAAGCAGCTCGGTCCAGTACAAGAGATTAGTGACAGTGGGTGAATGCGAAAATGCGAAGGTTATCTACCTTACTATTACAGCCATCAACTTTTCAGCCAAGTTAGATCCTTCCCAATTATTAATTCTGTCTTCTTCGCATGATGAGTATTCTTCATCGCAATTAACTTCGTCTCAAACTTACAGCGACTTGCCATCTCCTGCACCTCACTAGCATCGTCATACGTCATCAGAAAATTGCCTTGCAGCCTGTGCGCTAAATCGAACAAAGCTTCATGATTAATCTCTGAATAACGATAGAGTCGTTGCCCAG
>JBAVRC010001101.1:0-2236 GCA_049694615.1 Thermosynechococcaceae cyanobacterium
AGTCAATCCTGTACCTTAAGCCTTAATACAACCAGCGCGCAAATTACCAGCACGCCGACCAATTGTCTGCCAACGGGTACCAGAGATTTAAGTAAAATTGGCATGGCCGTTTTATCTAGCAATCAGTCTGGCGTTTTAGTCGGGACTGCAAACCTAGGATCGCCAGCTACACTTCAGTTTTCCTATAAAGGAACCCTTTCGGTTACCAGCGGTACGGGAGTTATTACGGTGTATCCTTCCAGTAACGCAACGACCCTAAATACGCGATGTCTGGTGATTTCTAGCGGTATTGGCATTATTAGAGCAGGAAAGTATGTGGGCACCAGTCGGAGCAACCCGACAGACTCCGCCAATTGCAATACGTCTTCTTAATGCTGTATTGGCCAAACAACCCTCGTTCACTAAATTATCGATCCGTTTTCCATTACACCATTGAACGCTTCTCCGAAATCATACGGATGTCGAACTCATTTTTCTCTGACAAGATAATAATAGGTATCTTTGAGTCCATGCCCGGATTGTGGCGACCTACAACTGATTCCAATATTGATCGGTTAAGCCTGAATCATTTTTTCACTCGGCCCCCCAGCCCCCCAACTTTGGGGGACTCTGAACTCAAAGTCCCCCAAAGTTGGGGGATTTAGGGGGCGGGTGCAAGGTCTATCGCTTGTTATCCGAACAGTATTGCAACTGATCCGAACGGTTCAGGCCGATCTAAAATTCTGTGCCTTTAAAAATTGAATCAAACATTTTCTGTATTTAGCTTTGGGAGATTGAAGCGCAATGTTGACTGTAGTGAATCGGCGATCGCCACAAAATCGGGTACGAAGTGCCAAAGGCGGGTTTACCCTCACCGAACTCATGATTGCCTCCCTCATGACCCTTGGCGTTATGACCATCGGCGGCGTTGCCTTTAGCGCCATGATTTCGGCCAGCCAAAAAAACGACTCGGAGGGCGAGAATCGGGTTGAGATCAACCGTGCCCTAGCGTTTGCATCGGCGGAGACCCAAGAAGCATCAACCATCAACACACAGTCTGCTCCATCCGAATTTAGCCCCTCGTCTTCGGAGGTGGTCACCTCTTCCGTACAGTCGGTGCTTCGGCTTTCCATTTCAACTTTAACCAGACCGGTGGTGTATTACCTCGCCACCCCCGCCAGCTCTAACTTAAAATGGCGTGGTCCCAGGGTACTCTACCGTTGGGGACCCTCCTACACCACCAGTGGCGCTTACGGCACCGACAAAGATACCCCCAGTAGTTGGACCCATCAAGCTCTCGTCGACGGTCTGGAAAGCACTGCATCAACGCCTTCCTGCGCAACGGGTTGGACGGCTTCACCCTCCAGCGGATCAACCGGATTTTATGCTTGTATTAACGCCACCAACAAAGTAGCTCAACTGTTTAATAAAGGGCGGGTGACCCAGGTTTTAGGAAAAACAACGCCTTACCTGTTGTCATCTCAGGCCTTTGCTCGATCCTCTGCTACCAGTCCTATCTTTACGGTGAGTGGCGGAAATTTCACAATCAATCAGACTAGTACGATTACGGTCAATGTGTTGGGCAGCGATATCCGGTGCAGTTCAGGTGCATCCCCTGCAAAAACGGCTGCCATTGTCAATGTTGTGCGCTCTGGCTCGACTACAGCGTCCTCTCCCTATATCATTGACCCGGCTGGGACCATGCCCACAATTACGTACACTGGAGAAGCAGCCGGAACTTCAGTCAACTTTACCGGATACGTTCCGACCACAAGCAATCCTAACAATTCCTGCGGCCTCGATGGGCCTGCTGGATCCACTGGCTTTAATTCCGTTGCGAATGCCAGTCAGGTCAGGATTCTCAAGCATGGCGACACGGTGCCGACGGTTGGGGGCTGGGGCGGCGGCGCATCTGTTTCAAGCTTCATCAGCAGCTATGTGGATTCCACTAGAACAAAAGTGTCTTTGCCCTATCCCGACAGGCAATCTATTATTCTTTACGAGCTGTATGCCACTAGCACCTCTTCTTCGTCCTTTGACTTGCAAGACATGGTTCTCTTGGTTACGGCTAATCCCTCCTAAATCGAGTCTACTACGGTATCGGTTAATGCATTTCAATAGGATTTACGGAATCGGGATAGAATATAAAGCGGGATACCCACTTAGGATCGAAAATTAAATAACATCCATAAATAAATTTGGAAGCAGTTCGCTTTACACTCCCCTCATCCCCTAACCCCTTCTCCCAGCGGGAGAA
>JBAVRC010001102.1:0-3489 GCA_049694615.1 Thermosynechococcaceae cyanobacterium
AGACATAACTATCGATCTCGTCGGGGTGTTCGCGCAGGTATTCTTCTTCAAATTGACCAATTGTCTGATAGTTTCTCATTGTTCAGATACTCCTTCCAATAAGCTTTTGCCTGAGCAATATCCTCACCCTGACTGCTCTTGTCGCCGCCGCACAGCAAAACCACTAAATCGTCGTTGCGCTCGCCGAAATAGACTCGGTAACCCGAGCCGAAGAACATCCGCAGCTCGTTTACGCCCTCCCCAACTGGTTTCCAGTCGCCATAGTTGCCTTGCTGCATACGAGAGATACGGGCAATGATTCGCTGTCTCGTTACCTTGTCCTGCAGGTTGTTTAACCATGCCTTGAAAGGTGCCACCTCGTCGGGGTTTTTATAAATGATGACCCGCTTAGGGGTAGCTGCATCAGACAACGCTCTATTCTCCTGAAGTTATAACATAGCGAACTATAGTTCGCAATATCTGTGAATTCAACCCTCTTTATTATTTTATTCTTTACCCATAAGTCCTGAAAGCCTTTGCTGGAGAAGATTTGAAGCACAAACATCTGTAAGGACTTAACGACGTGTAGATAAAGCATAGTCTGGGTAAGGGGGGACGGCGACAGCCGGGGGGTAATGTAGAGCACTTTTATTCACAACCGATTTAGGACTGCTAATAGCGTAAAGTTCCCTAACAAATGTTCAGATTGCTTTTGTCTGCCTTTAGTCTGAAATTGGCCCCAATACCGGATCCGAATTATGACTTCTTCCCTCAGTGATACGGTTAAAGCCTTAATTGCCAAAGCCCGCATTGTCAGCTTCGAGAGCTGGCAAGCTCAATACCCGCCGGATTGTATTGCCTGTTTTCAGGCGGCTGATGATGCCGGACGCTTTTTGACAGACGACGATCTCGCGCAGGTGCGACAGGCCGACCCCGGCAATACCGGGGCCATGATCGCCCAAACCTTACGGGATCTGACCCCTGAAATTGTCGATGAAGCCCGCGCCCAGGTATTGTCTAACTTTCCCCAGATTTTGGAACCGGGTGGCGGACTATATCCACCCCATCGGGCCGAGGCGTGCTGGCGGGATTTTTGGCATTTTCTGCGCTGCATCGCCTACGGCATTGCCGGACAACGCACCGACTATACGAGCGCCACGGGACTCCATTACATGCGCCTACTGTATGAGGAACTCCAGGTTCCGCTCGATGCCATGATTGCCGGACTGGAGGGGCTGAAAATAGCCAGCCTCAGACGGATTGCAGCCGACGACTCAAATGCGATCGCCGCCTGTTTCGATGCCCTAATAACGGAATTGGCCCGCTTCAAAGAACCCCATTCGTCCATGGCTTCAGCCCCGTTGTCCGCTACGGCTTCTGAAGACAGTTGAGCGTTCGCAGGGTTGCAGCAGCAGCATAGTTGCGGAAAGCCGGTTCATTGGGTGCAAAGGCCTGACCTGATTCGTTCAACAGCGACGCCACACCGCAGTAAGTTGACATTTGCGTCATCAAATCAGCCGCCCAATGGCCTTGGCTGTCAGCAAAGGCAACGGCGACTTGCGTCGGGGTCAAGACGATGGGTTGCTTCTTGAGGGTTTTGACATATTCTGCCGAGCGTTTGAGTACAGCCAGCAATTCGGCTCGCGTCACCGGCTTAGCGGGCTGAAACGTCCCATCCTGGTACCCGCTCACAATTTTGTTATCGCGGGCAAAGGCAATTTTGGTGGCACTCCATCGTTTGGCTTCCACATCGGGGTAAGGGTTATCGGTCACGGCAGGGGGCACGGTTAACTGAACCCCCGGAATCGTTTTGATGGCTTCCAACACCATGGAGACCAACTGCTCGCGGGTTAAGGGTGTCAGGGGCCGGAAGGTATTGTCCTGAAACCCGGCAATAAATTTAAGGCCAACGGCTTGTTGAATTTCTTTCAGGTAAATATCGCCTGCAACATCGGTAAAGGGAAGGGCATTACCCGTGTCCTTGGTCAAATACACATGGCCCAGGGTCTTTTCGCCAAAAATCCGTTTGGTAAAACGCCAACCGGGGTCAAGTTGAATTTTGGCAAAGTCTTTGGTCATGCCCTGCGATCGCCCGATTTCAATCTCTGGATCTTTGGGATCGTCCGGCGAGCCAATGAGTACCATGTCATTATCGCGGTAGCGAATGCGTAGGGTATATTTGCCGCCATAGTCTTGACCATCAATCCGAATGGAATAGCCATTGGCATCGGTGCTGCGACCGCAGATGCCCGTAAAGTCGAATTTGAGCAACAGGGGATCTACCAGAGCGGGCGCACTACCACTTTCGCTCCAGCATGGTTTTTTGTCGGTTTTTTGCTCTAGGATCAAGAGCTGGTGGGAATCTTGGCCGACAGGTTTGGCGATCGCAATAAACTTGGTTTGGTCGACTTCTTGTTGACCGAAGGTGACAGCCCGAGCTGAACTCAGTCCAACGGTAGCGGCCAACAGGGTGCTGCTGAGGGCACCAACGAAACGAAGGGAACGGTTAGAAACGTGCATCATAGGTTATGTATCGAAAGCGTCCAGGATAAGGAACCGTTAAGCGTTGAAAATAGACACGACGAAGCTGTCTAGAATTTACCCAAAGTCAGGGCAGATTTAGACATCGACCAGACAAAACCCATATAGACACATTGGGAAGCAGAATCCCTCCGCCCCAGCCGCCTAAACGAGTCATCGCAGTTGATAATACAGTCGTTCAGGCCAATCGCCAAGTTCCACAGTTAGCACCGCAAAACAAAAAGGGTGTACAGTTCCGCTGTACACCCTTTTAATGGGGATATGTTTGTGTGGGTGCTACATCACATCCAGTAATTCCACATCAAACACCAAGGTGGCATTGGGAGGAATCACGCCCCCTGCACCCCGTGCGCCGTAACCCAATTCGGGGGGAATCACCAGTTCGCGCCGTCCGCCCACTTTCATGGTGGCAACGCCTTCGTCCCAACCCTGAATTACCTGACCAACGCCAATTTTGAAGGAAAATGGTTCGCCGCGATCGCGGGAGCTATCGAACTTTTTGCCATTGCTCAAGGTGCCGGTATAGTGAACGGTCACTAATTGGCCTTTTTCAGGAGAGGCTCCGGTCCCCACTTGCATATCTTTGTACTTCAACCCGGAGGGGGTTGTCACATAATCTGAATCAGTCATTGCTATTAAACGTTCCGTGGCGCTAGGTTGGACAACTGCGCGTTCGACGGATGGCGCGGTGGCCGCCAAAGGGGCTGCCGAGACATCGACGGGTTTCATGGTCAGTTGCGAAACCACCAAGATTCCAGCGCAAACAAGCAGGGCTACTGCACTTATTAAAATCCCTCGCAAGGTTGGTCTCCTCCGTCAGAAATAATCTGTCCCTGAATTTTATCACTGTTGCGAGAGAAATAGAAAATCTAACAATTATTAAAGAAAGAAGAGGAGAAATCCCACTGCTCAGGATTCTGACGTAACTGATCTAAATTTAAAAAAATCTTTTCAAGCGGCCAATCCCAC
>JBAVRC010001103.1:0-1754 GCA_049694615.1 Thermosynechococcaceae cyanobacterium
CTGGGATATTATCACTGATCCCAAAGATGTACTGATGAGTACGATTAACAACTTGACGGCGAAAGGTCCCTTTGTCGTGATTGTCCTCACCACGGTGATTCTAATGGGGCTATATTGGGTGATGAAACAAGTGACCCTTGGCATTTTGCTACGGATAAAAGAACTCCGCAATAATCGACACGAGTTCGATTAAGGGATTTGTTCGGCAGAACTGGAGAGGCGATTGAGGACTGCATGGATCGAGAAACCGTTACCGAGCAAGCAGATAGGTTGGTGTTGCGGTTACAGCAATCAAAGCAGCGGTGGCTTCAGGTTTCTATCCCGGAGCGAATTCGGTATCTAGACCATTGTTTACACGTGGTAAAAACCGTTGCCCAATCTTGGGTTGAGGTGTCTTGCCAGGGGAAGGGAATTGATCCCCAGTCGGCGATCGCCGGAGAGGAGTGGATTACGGGACCGTTTGCAGTGATGCGTTCTCTGCGACTGTTGATCCGAACCCTGACGGATGGCCGGGATGGGACGCTTCGGACGCGTGGATTGCGATCGCCCCATCAAACAGCGGTCTCTGTTTTCCCCCATGATTTATTTGATCGGTTGATGTTAATGGGGGTAAAGGGAGAGGTTTGGTTGCAACCGGGTTGTGATCCCGAACAAGGTCAGCATTGGCCGGAGGAAGGTCAAGTTGCCCTTGTGTTGGGGGCAGGGAATATTTCGGCTATCGGCCCCTTGGATGTGCTGCACCAACTCTTTGCCGAAAACCGAGTGGCATTACTCAAAATGAACCCCGTTAACGCATCGGTGGGGCCCTGGATTGCTCAGCTGTTTGGGCGTCTCCACGCGGATGGGTTTGTGGAAATTGTCTATGGCGGGGCTGAATTGGGCGCGTATCTGTGTCAGCATCCCGGTATTGATACCATTCATATCACCGGGTCGGAACGCACCCACGATGCCATTGTTTGGGGCGATACGCCTACCGAACAAACCCACCGCAAGGCTACCGCAACGCCTAAGCTAACCAAGTCCATCACCTCGGAACTGGGCGGACTCACCCCCGTCATTGTGGTGCCGGGACATTGGTCCCAAAGGGATCTGGCGTTTCAGGCACGGCATGTTGCCAGTATGGTGGTGCATAATGCGGGGTTTGATTGCGTGGCGGGCAAGGTATTGGTGGTGTCCCAGGACTGGCCACAGCGGGAGCAATTTTTGACCCTGATGCGCCAACAACTGCAACAGATTCCGCCCCGCAAAGCGTTCTATCCGGGGACAGGCGATCGCTACGAAAGGTTCTTAGCCCAATATCCTGCCGCTGAAGTGTTAGGCGCAACGGCTGCGGGATGCATTCCCTGGACGTTAGCGGAAGTGCCTCCACAGGCGGGGGAATATGCCTTAACGGAAGAGGTGTTTTGCGGCATTCTCGCGGTGGCGAGTTTGCCCACCCATTCCCCCGACGCTTTTCTAGCCGAGGCGGTTCAGTTCGTCAATGAAACGGTGTATGGCACCCTATCCTGTACCGTTTTGATCGACGCCCCAACCCAGAAAAGGGAAGCAATGGCTTTTGAGCAGGCGATCGCCGATTTGCGTTATGGGTCGATTGGGGTCAATATTTGGTCCGGTGCGTTGTTTGTCATGCCGGAACTGCCGTGGGGTGCATTTCCGGGGCATGACTTAGCTGCGATTGGCTCCGGTCGCGGATTTGTGCACAATACCTTCTTGCTCAAACACCCTCAAAAAGCAGTCGTCTATGCCCCCTTTCG
>JBAVRC010001104.1:0-3830 GCA_049694615.1 Thermosynechococcaceae cyanobacterium
CAACCATCCTCAGGGAATATAGGGTTGTATGCATCCGAACCTAGCGGCAACATAAAGCCCCTAGCCTCTGCCCTGAATATACAATTGTCCAAAGCATCAGGGTATGATAATCGTATCGGGGGCTAAATGCATCGATTTTTCAAGGTTTGATTGCTGGTTTGTTTGGGGGATGATGCGATGAACGTTACCAATACTAATCATCCCGATGTGGCCGCACTGACGGAATCTGACGTTGCCCAATTGGCCCAACGTCTGGAAGATGATGCTTACGGTTCGCCCTTTGAAGCGTTGGCGGATTGGCACGTGCTTCGTGCCCTTGCCTTCCAGCGTCCCGAAGCCGTAGAGCCCTATCTCTATTTGCTGGATTTAGAAGCCTTCGACGAGTCTTAAATCCATTTTGACCATGACATGGGAACCATTGGCTGGAAAGCGGGTTCTGGTGGCCGTTGGGGGCGGCGTGGCTGCTTACAAGGTCTGTGAGGTCGTCTCGACCCTGATTAAAGCGGACTTAGCGGTGCGGGTGATCCTGACGGATGCAGCCCAGCAGTTTGTGACCCCGCTGACGATGGCGACCCTGAGCCGTCACCCGGCCTATACCGATGCCGACTTTTGGGCCGCCACCCATGAACGTCCCCTTCACATTCAATTGGGGGAATGGGCCGATGTCGTGTTGATTGCGCCCCTTACTGCCAACACTCTGGGTAAGGTGGCCCTAGGGTTGGCCGATAATTTGTTAACAAATACGGTATTAGCCTCCGTCTGTCCAGTGCTGCTGGCTCCCGCGATGAACACCGCGATGTGGCAACAGCCCACGGTGCAGCGGCGTTGGCAAGAGATTCAAGGTCTGGAGCGATATCACTGGATTGGCCCAGAAGCAGGGTTGTTGGCCTGCGATACGGTTGGCACGGGCCGCATGGCGGAACCGAGGGATATGGTGTCCTATGTGTTTTCGCTGCTGTACGGCAATGGGAAACGGGATTTACAGGGAAAACAGCTGTTAATTAGCAGCGGGGGAACGCGCGAATATTTAGATCCGGTTCGGTTTATCGGGAATCCGGCCACGGGCAAGATGGGCATGGCTTTGGCTGTGGCAGCTTGGCATCGGGGTGCAACCGTGCATCTGGTGCAAGCGAATGGTCAATCGGTTCCGTTGGGGAGCGCCATTGAAACCACATCCGTGACCAGTGCGGCACAAATGCGAGCGGCCTTGGTCGATGCCTTGCCCACTGCCGATTGGGTGATTATGGCAGCGGCGGTGGGGGATGTGTCCCCTGTGCAATATTCGGCAACAAAGCTACCGAAGCAGGATTTGCCTCAGGCATTACCCCTGGCGTCGGTCCCGGATATTGTCCAGGAATTAGGGACTTTGAAACGCGATCGCCAGCGGTTGATTGGATTTGCGGCCCAAACGGGCGACATTATTACCCCTGCCCTTGAAAAACTCAAGCGCAAGGGTCTGGATGGCATTGTGGCCAATCCCATCGATCTGCCGGAAAGTGGGTTTGGGAGCGATCGCAACCAAGCGGTTTTTATCGATCACTCCGGGCAACAGACGCCCATATCGCCCTGCACTAAATTGATGATGGCGCATCAAATCTTAGACTTAATTTTAAATTTGGATCTGAAACACCCCTAGCGCAGAAGTTTGGCATCTTTCATCAAAGCCATCAGTTTCCGCTTGCGCCCGTGTTCGGCGACCAAGCGATCGCGGTAGGCAATCCAGTCGGCTTCTCGATCCATTTGTCGATAGGCCGCGCGAAAATACGAGAGCCAGCGCACAGCACGATCGTATTTTTCGGCTTTTCCACGATCAATAATCTCTTGGGCCTTACTCTGGGCTTTGTCCGCAACCCAGTGCGGGTTGACGGGTACTGCGGCATCCATCACGCGCATCAATAACTCGCTGCGCCCGTAGGTTGAAACGGCGGCGATCGCATCATCCACCAAGTTTTCCGTCAAGAAAATATCCACCTGGGCTTCCATCGCCACCCAGGATGCCAGCCCTCTGAGATAGTGGAGTAATTCTGGCTGAATCGTCGGCCAACGCCCCGCCGCTAGCATGGCGACACGTTGATACTCCTCTAAGCTGGGATTGGCTTTGAAGGCAACGATACGTAGTTCCAGGGCCGTATCGCCATCGCCCATTCCTTCTGCTAGTTCGCTGGCCCAATGGGCGAGTTCATAGCGATCGCGGTAGTTTGTAACGTCCGCATTGTTGTCGGGATCAAACCTTTGCATAGCGCCCCAGCCACTCAATCGCTTGGGGAGGGACAGTCCCTTCTGCGCAACCTGCAACGCCTCCTGCAAATCGTTTTTCTCTCGTAAGACTTTTGCCACCGCAAAGGCATCGTCGAGAAACTGCAAGCGATCTTGAAAGGATAAGGCTTCCGTCGTGCGATCCAAGCGAATCAGTAGGGTTAAGTAGGAAGCCCACTGTTCTGCGGCGCGGGCAAAGTGGAGATATTCCGGTAGGCGGTTTTGCCGCTCAAGTAGATTGAGCCGAATCTGAGCCAGTTCATCCGCACCATCGGGTCGATCCTCCGGGTACAGCAGTCCCCCCCGACCTTGCAAAATGTCAACCAGTTCTGGATCGTCCCATCCCTGACGGAGCGCTTCTGTGGACAGCGGAAAAGAACCTGAGAATAAGTCTTCCCAGGTTTCAATTTGAACTTGGAGGTCAATGCGCGCTTGGGGGGCGGGCATTGCCAGCAAGATGGCTTCGGCCAATAGCGGATCCAGACAAGAAATGGCTGATTCTCCCTCTAACCCGTATTCAACCACGTCATCCCATTGCTCGGCCAGCGTTTCGGCGATCGCTTGTAAGATGGCGATCGCATTTTCCCCATCGTCATGGAGCAGACATTGACGAGCGGGTTCCACAAGATCAGGCAATTTTTCGCTAATCAAATCCATTTCGCTGCCGTATTCTAAATCCCTTGCAGTTTCTCGGATCAGCGCACGGGCTTGGGCGCGAAACGGGGCGGGGTCGATGGCGGTTTGGCGCTGATGACCTGATTTAGGCGCGGTAGCGGTTGTTGTGCTCAAGACCGGAACCCATTGCTCAATGCGATCCAAGAGCGTCGGGTCTTCCTCTGCGAGTTTACCGAATAGGTCGCGGGTTTGCTCTAGATTTAAAGGGGAGAGTAACTCCTGCAAATTTGGTGCGGCGCGAATGAGGTCTGGATTGTGGCAGCAGGCGAGCGCCACGGCGATCAGGTGTTTGCACCAGCCTTCGTAGTCGTAGGGACAGCTACAGGAGGCTTGCCGAATTCCGCCCGCATCCACCACCAGGCTGACTCGATAGGGCTCGTATTCGCTCCCTTCGACCAGCGCCTGAATAATATTGTCCCGCCGCACAAGGTTGACCACGGCTCCAGCGCGATAATACTGCTGCCCGCGCTCGAAGGATTTTGCCGTTGCATTGCGGCGAATGGATGCTTCTGTGATGTTTGGATGAGCCATCTGGGTCGTCCGGGGTGTGCTAATACAGTCCAGTTCGTAAGGGATCTATCTTATCGTGCGGAACTTTCAGGCCGTTCAAATTTTGGAAAAGCTTTGCAATGGGCAGACGCATAGCTGTGGGGACTGTTAAAGCTGAAGGCGATCGCCCTGGTTCGCTAGAGTTTCGAGATTTGCATCAAGTCCTTCTTCGTCAACCTTTAACAAAAGGAACTCAATTGTCGAATGTTTTTGATCTCATCTCAGTTATGGTTTAGCATCTAAGAACCTGTTTGAAAAGCCTCTGATCCCCTTGTAGCGCCATTGTGACGAGGCAATTGTAGAGTAAAGGGGTCGCTCAAGAGACCCCAATGATGATACGACCAGCATAC
>JBAVRC010001105.1:0-3477 GCA_049694615.1 Thermosynechococcaceae cyanobacterium
GGAAACGGCCCTGAGAATCAGCGGTAGCGACCGCTTCGGTCAATGGAGTCTTCATTTGCTTCTCCCAAATACTGTTTTTACAAAATTAACGACACAAGCAATTTTTTGTGGCGGTTTAACCTTTGTCAGGTTGAACCAATGGCGATTTAGCCCACAGCAGCAGCAGCTTTGTCGAAGTAAGCAGCAACTTCTGCCATCAGAGCGGAGCAGTCACCGTTGGTGATGCCAGCTTTGTCGTTTGCGATCGCGATTGCAGCGTCTTTCATTTTGCCAACACCAACAGCAACGGAAGCGCCAGGGGTGCCCAGTGCGAGGTAGGTTTCACGCAGACCGTTTAAGCAACGATCGTCGAGCACAGAAGCGTCGCCAGCATAGATTGCGTAGGTCACGTAGCGCAGGATGATTTCCATGTCGCGCAGGCAAGCAGCCATGCGGCGGCTGGTGTAAGCATTACCACCAGGCGCAATGAGTTGGGGCTGCTCGGCGAACAAAGAACGAGCGGCATCAGCCACGATCGCGGAAGCAGAACCTGTGATGCGGTTAACGGTGTCGATCCGCTTGTTGCCATCAGCGACCATTGCGCTCAGAGCATCCAACTGGGCAGCGCTGAGGTATTCGCCCCGTGCATCAGCTTGGGAAACAACCTTGGCAAATGCGTCTAGCATTGCTTAATCTCCTAAAAATGCTGGTTGACTATTGTTTGCTTTACAACTGGTATCTTATTTGGCTTGAGCCAGTTGCTCTCAGTCTGCTTAAGCAGTCTGGAATGGTCTGAGGCCAGCCACAATGAACTAAACTCGCTCCACGATTTTTTCCCACAATTCCACCACAGGTGGGTCAATGTTGACTGATTGCCAATATTGAGTTGCCTATGTTGACTGGTTGGGGTGCATACATCTGGAAGATTTATGAGAATCTTGGCAGATGGGTATGTAAATCTTGAGCGGAGTATTTTAGGCCAAATGTTGACTGTGCTTAATACCCTTCAAGTCTGTTTATACAATGAGGCCGTGACCATATTTGTCAGGTTTTTTCATAAGTTAAGATTTTGTTACTTTTCTTAATAATAAAAATCCAGGGCGATTTTCTTTGAGTCTGGGAACTCCTTTCTGGCAAGGGTTTTGGAAAGATGAATCGATTCTGGCTCGATCGAAATTTATTGCGAAATGTAACAGATTGGGTTGAGCTTTTGTTGACGATCGTTGGAGCTAGGAGAGAGGCATGAAAAAAAATTGGTCAGGCAGGAAGGGTGGAGCAAACTAAGGATTTGTCTGAGGGTCGTCTGATTCTATATAACCTGAATTAGTTAGAATTGATTGTTATTTTTTCAAAAAAATATTTTCAGGACATCGGCGGCTGAATAAACCCATCAAATCAACTGTATGTGGACAGTAGGTGCATAACTTCAAATCGCTACAACACTTTGGTACCAGTGCAGCGAAAAATTCTAGTTTCCTTTGTACTTGGCCTTTGAAGAAATGATTTAGCTTTTGGAGAAATGATTATGTTATCTCGTTCACTAATGATCGCGGCTTGTTCTGCTGCGATGTCGTTGGGTTTGATTAGTGCGGCGATGGCGATTCCTGCCACTCCCATTCTGGAAGTTCCTGAACCAACAATCCCGCCGCCGCCGCCGCCCCCGCCGCCCCCGCCTATCCCTGGTTCGATGCCTGTGACGTTGCAATTGACAAAATTTATCTGTCACAACGCGGATGAAGATAGTTGGTACAGCAATGGGGATGAACCCTATTTGTTTGTGGCGGCGGTCTATGCCGATGGCAACACGATTCAAATCGGGAATCTTAGCAATGCCACCGTTCGGGTCCAAAGTCCCTTGAAAACCCACGGGAATCTAGGACGTAGTGGTGTGGATGCGGGCGACAGTTTCACGATTCCGACGGCCACTGGGCGGTTTAGCCGATCGATTCTACCGATCGGGGGTTTGCCGACCAGTCAGGGTAAGGCTTTTAGCATGGTGGGTTTGGTGGTGATTGCCATGGATGAGGATGGTACTTCCACCAGTGCGGCCAATGCTGGACGGCAGGCATTTGTGAATGTGTTGCAGGCTGAACTGAATCAAGCTGTTCGATCGTTAACGCTACCCGATGAAGCAACGCTCAGGGCTAAAATTAAAGCTGCAATGACCAAAGCGATCAGGCAAGAAACCTTGAGTGGCATTCCTGATTTCTTTGGTGTGGTTGATCCCGATGATTATATTGGCGCACAGTTCAGTATGTGGAGCTATCAGCAAATCGAGAATGCGGGTAGTGCTGGATTGCCGATCGATATGACATTCCAGAAGTCTGGTGTGAAGTATCAAATCACGGGCACCGTTAAAACGCCTTAGATCCGTTGTATCCGTACGCATCAAGAGAGGCATTTGTACCTTTCTTGATGCGATATTCAAATAAATAAGCTGGGTGAGACTTTGAATCGATCAGCCAAAATTTTAGCTTGAGCTTTGCTGATGGCGCGCTTGCCGTTGACAATTTCGGAGACTACGCCGCTGGAGCCAAGACCCATTTCAATGTTGAAGACTGTAAAATTGCCTACCGCTTTGGCATCACGGTAGATCTGACGAACTTTTTCTAAATTCTGCCATTCGGCTTCTTCAACTGTGGCATTCCAGGTTTCAATGTCCTAGGTGTATTGCTTCTGGCAGATGGCTAACGATCGCAAAACCGCTACAGTGTAAGGTATCTGTCTTGCCAAAGCCTGGTCATGCCGATCGCTTATCTGGTCAACCAACATCCCAAATGTAGTCACAGTTTCATCCGGCGCGAAATCCTGGCGCTAGAAGCCCTAGGACTTAAGATCCAACGGTTCTCGATTCGATCGAGCGAATCCCTCATCGTCGATCCCGCCGACCAAAGCGAGCTGGAAAAAACGCGAGTTGTTCTAGGGGTGGGTGCTATGGGACTAGCCAAAGCCTGGCTCAAGATGGCCATCACCCAACCCAAACCCTTCCTCAAAGCCCTAAAATTCACGTTTCAAGTGGGTCAGCGCTCCGATCGGGGTCTACCCGTTCACTTGATTTACTTGGCCGAAGCCTGTGTGCTCAAAGATTGGTTTCAACAGGCTCACATCCAGCATGTTCACGTCCATTTCGGCACCAATTCCACCATGGTGGCCATGCTTTGTCGGGTTTTGGGCGGGCCAAGCTACAGTTTTACCGTGCATGGGCCGGAGGAATTCGATCGGGTTTCCGGATTGGCGTTAAGGCAAAAAATCCAACAGGCCGAGTTTGTGGTGGGCGTTAGTTCCTTTGGGCAAAGTCAATTGTACCGATGGTGTGAGCACGATCGCTGGGACAAAATCCACATCGTGCATTGTGGAGTCGATGCGTCTTACTTAAACCGTCCGATTTCGCCGATTCCCGCTGCACCCAATCTCGTCTGTGTCGGGCGCTTGTGCGAACAAAAAGGGCAGTTGCTCCTAGTCGAAGCCGTGCGGCGATTGGTCAGTCAAGGACTGAGC
>JBAVRC010001106.1:0-1817 GCA_049694615.1 Thermosynechococcaceae cyanobacterium
GTCCAGGTATTGTGCAACTTCAATCGAAACGTCGGCTGCACCCACTTTTCATTCACGCACTCGTATTCCAGCCGCAAATCCGTGGCGTTCTGTTCTGCCCCTTTCACCTCAATCTGCATCTGCACCGCATTGGCCGGAATTCGACTGTCCGCTGGGCTGGCTAACGTGGCGATCGCCTGCCATCGGGCAATATGTTCCAACCGCTGCACCACCTTGAGAGCGGTTTCAAAAGCATAGTTCTCAACCTGAGCCACCAAGGGGCGATCATCGGCAGGACGGGAAATACTGTAGGTGCGATCGCGAGCAATCACCCGAAAATTCGCCGATGCTAACTGATTGGTTTCATGGACATACAGCGACGGTTGCCCTTCCGGTCCCGCCTGTCGCAACGCTCTTCGGATCCAGTCGATTCCCTCTGTCTCCCCCTCTAAAAACACCGATAAAGGCGGCAACGGCAAACTGGTTACCACAGCCTTGTAAGTCGTATCGGTCAAGAGTTGTGTTGCACCGCTCGTAATCGTCAGTTGACTCAGTTGCGGGAGAACGGTTTTAATTTCGGCGATCGCCACAGCCTGAGCAACCTGACGCAATTGTTCGGCAGAACTATCGAAGGGAAACAGCGCCAGCAAAGTGGTTTCACCATTGGCAGTCGGTCCCTGCACCCCATGCACTGCACCGCCATCGATCACCCAGCCGTACTGGTTCGAGTGGCTGACCGTGAAGTAAGGTGGGCGGAGGGAGATCGCTCCACCCAGAAAGGGCTGATCCAAATCAGCAAGCTGTGTGGCTTCCAGTTGCGGCGACTGTGCCGAGACACGACAGCGCACAATGGCATTGGCCCGTTTAAACAAATCCCGATAGGTCAGACTACCATTGGCCTTCTGCAACGTTTCCATCAAGAAATAGGAAAACGCGCCGCGATGTTGACCATCCCCATAAAATTCCTTCGCCTCCTCGCAATCGCGGCAAGCCGACATCAACACATAGCGCCCCTGCGGTAATTTCCACCCCGAAGGATTTTGTTCAGGACTACGCGAACCCACCAGGGTTTCGGCCTCCGCCGCCGCAAAAATAAAACTCTCAAGGGGACGTTGACGTTGATCGGTTTCGAGACGACGCACTCCTGTTTCTTGAAGCATCGCATCCCGCGTGCCCGACCCAGAATGACAGCAATCCATCACCACAATCAGATGCGGGTTGTTCTGACTCACCTCCGCCAATAGTTTGGCCAGTTCCTTATCGGCCAAATCCCAACCCCCATCGGTGCGACTGTCGTAACACACAATCGTTTCATCCAATCGATCCGGTTCAAGATGCCAGAATTCTGGCGGAGCCTGTTCCTGGGAACCGTGGCCGCTGTAGTAGAACAATGCAATATCGTTTTGACTGGCTTGGGTCAGGTGCTGCCGAAATCCATCAATGATGGCCTGCCGTGTCGCTGCTTCATCTTTCAGCACTACAACCTGAAGTGTGTATCCCTCTTGAGCCACCCGACCCTGTAAATAGGCGTTGATCGCCGTAATGTCATTCACACACCCCCGCAAAGATGGCACTGGAGACGGGTACTGATCAATTCCAAACAGTAAGGCATAGATGTTCTTGGCCGTCATCCTTCAGTTCCTCTGGTAGTAATACCTGTCTAGTCTCCCAATCCAACCCTAAATCAAAAATTTTCACCAACTAGAACAAAAGCAGCCCAATATTTTGGTTCAGGGTATTGATTTAATAAATTTACCATTGCTTGTCGTAATGCTTGTGCTTTGGTAGAACCCTTTAGCCAATGTTGATAAAATACAACCATTAGCTGGGCTGTAGAG
>JBAVRC010001107.1:0-5689 GCA_049694615.1 Thermosynechococcaceae cyanobacterium
TCACATTGCCCTGCAAACCACGGTCAGCCAACAAACCCATCAGATAGAAGCCTTGCAGACGCAATTGCAACAAGCACAAGCAACGGTGGTCGCTTCGGCCCCTTTAGCAGACGCTAATGTAACCCTGCAACAACAAGTGGCCCGACAAAATGCCCGCATTGTGGAACTGGAACAACAGGTCGCTCAACTCCACAATCAGGTCGTGCAAGCCATCGATCCGCAGGTTCATGCTGCATTAAAACAACAAGTGGATACCCAGACGGTGCAACTTCAGGATATGCAAAACTTAACCAGTCAGTTGGAGCAGCAATTACAACAAGCCTCAATCAGTGCAGCGCAAAAAGTGGATGTGGCCCGCTATGAGGCCATGGAACAGGAGATGGCCGACAAGGCGGCACTCGTTAACGAGTACCGACGCACCATCCAGCAACTGGAACGAGAGGTGCAGGACTGGCAAACGGTGGCGGAATCCAAGGTGGACTGGACGGAATACCAGGCGTTACAAAACGAACTGCAACATTTGCAAGCCCGCTATAAACGCGGGATCGCATCCCGATTATTTGGCTGGTTGCGCTAAATTCCTTAGAATAGCCACTTGAGGGGAGCGATCTTCTCTTGGCCTTGTCTGACCCTGGCGTCAGGCTTCAGGATTTGCAACCGTTATGACGTTTTCTGCTTTAGTTCGGTCTCTGGGGCGATCGCGCCTGACGGAAGAACTGCTGGCCAAGCTGAGCCAAACCCATCGTCTCGATCTGGGTGGTTTAGCGCGACTCCCGAAGGGATTGGTGGCTTCCGCCTTGGCCCAAGGGTGTGACAAACACCTCTGTGTCATTACCGCGACCTTGGAAGAAGCCGGACGGTGGGCCGTGCAGTTGGAGGCCATGGGATGGTCCACGGTCAAGTTTTATCCCACGTCCGAAGCGTCTCCCTACGAAGCCTTGGATCTCGAAGCCGAAATGACTTGGGGGCAATTGCAAGTGCTGGCGGAGTTGCAAGATCCCCAGCAATCGGTGGCCTTGGTGGCAACTGAGCGATCGCTCCAGCGCCATTTACCGCCCGTTGAGGCCTTCCGGCCCTTTTGTCTCCCGGTGTGGCAGGGCATGGAGTCCAGTCTGGAAGCACTGAGTCGTCAGTTAACGGATTTAGGCTATGAGCGGGTGTCCCTCGTCGAAAGCGAAGGCCAATGGAGTCGGCGCGGCGATATTGTGGATGTGTTTCCGGTTTCGGCAGAGCTGCCCGTCCGCCTGGAATGGTTTGGAGACGAACTGGACAAACTGCGCGAGTTTGATCCAGTCACCCAGCGATCGCTGGATAATATTGATCGGCTGGCCCTGACACCCACTAGTTTTCAGCCCATTATCCTATCGGCCCTGACCGATACCCAACGGCAGCAGGTGCGGGCGAGCCTGTCCCCCCCTGAACAAGATCTCTTCGACAACGGCGGTTTAGAAGGCGCACGGCGATTTTTGGGCCTTGCCTTTGCCGCACCCGCCTCGCTGCTGGATTATTTGCCCCCCAATACCTTAATTGCCCTGGATGAACCGGAGCAATGCGCGGCCCACAGCGATCGCTGGGTGGAACATGCCGCCGAGCATTGGCAAACCCTGCAACAAGCTGGACAGCGACTGGAACCTTTACACCAACCCTTTGCCCAGAACTGGGATCCCCTAAAAACCTTTGACCATCTGACCTTAAAAGAACTGGCCGTGGAACAGCAGGGGTTGAATCTGGCCAGCCGTCCGGTGCCAGCGGTGCCCCACCAGTTTGCCAAGCTGGCCGAAACCTTACGGGCCGAACGCGATCGCAAGTTTCAAATCTGGTTGGTGTCGGCCCAGCCCTCCCGCTCCGTGGCCCTGCTGCAAGAGCATGACTGTCCGGCCCAATTTGTGCCCAATCCCAAAGATTATCCAGCCATTGATAAACTCCACGAGCACAAAACCCCCGTGGCCCTCAAATATTCAGGGTTGGCGGAGTTGGAAGGGTTTATTTTGCCGACCTTTCGCGTGGTGTTGGTCACGGATCGGGAATTTTTCGGCCAGCATACCTTGGCCACCCCCAGTTATGTGCGTAAACGGCGACGGGCGGCGTCAAAGGAAGTCGATCCCAATAAGCTCCAACCCGGAGATTATGTGGTCCACCGCAACCACGGCATTGGCCGCTTTCTGAAGCTGGAAAGTCTGACCATCAACCACGAAACCCGCGAATACCTGGCGATTCAGTACGGCGACGGCCTGTTGCGGGTTGCCGCCGATCAATTGGGGGCGCTCTCCCGCTTTCGGGTCACCTCCGGTCCACCCCCGGAACTCCACAAAATGTCCGGCAAGGCATGGGAAAAGACCAAAAGCAAGGTGCGCAAATCCATTAAAAAGCTGGCGGTGGATTTGCTGCAACTCTACGCCCAGCGATCGCAGCAGGAGGGGTTTACCTACCCCATCGATCAACCCTGGCAGGCGGAAATGGAAGAGTCCTTCCCCTACCAACCCACCCCCGATCAACTGAAAGCCACCCAGGATGTGAAACGGGACATGGAAAGCGATCGCCCCATGGATCGGCTGGTGTGCGGGGATGTGGGATTCGGCAAAACCGAGGTGGCCATTCGGGCTATCTTCAAAGCCGTTACCTCGGGCAAGCAAGTCGCCTTTTTGGCCCCCACCACCATTCTGACCCAGCAGCATTACCACACCCTCAAGGAGCGCTTTGCCCCCTATCCCATTGAGGTGGGCCTGCTGAACCGATTTCGCGCTGCCGATGAGCGCCGGGAGATTCAAAAACGGCTGCAAACCGGGGAACTCGATATTGTGGTGGGCACCCATCAACTTTTGGGCAAAGGGGTTGCCTTTCGCGATCTGGGGTTACTGGTCATTGACGAGGAACAACGCTTCGGGGTGAACCAAAAGGAAAAAATCAAAGCCCTGAAGACCCAGGTGGATGTACTGACCCTGAGCGCCACGCCGATCCCGCGCACCTTGTATATGGCCCTGTCCGGGGTGCGGGAAATGAGTGTGATTACCACACCGCCGCCGTCCCGCCGTCCCATCAAAACCCATCTAGCTCCCTACGATGCTGAAACCATTCGCAGTGCGGTGCGCCAGGAGTTGGATCGCGGCGGACAGGTCTTTTATGTGGTGCCCCGCGTGGAGGGGATTGAAGACATTGCCTTCAAGTTGCGGGAGATGGTGCCCAGTGCCCGCATTGAAATTGCCCACGGCCAGATGGGGGAGGGGGAATTGGAATCCACCATGCTGACCTTTGGCAATGGGGATGCGGATATTCTGGTCTGCACCACCATTATTGAGTCGGGGCTAGATATTCCCCGCGTGAATACCATTGTGATTGAAGATGCCCATCGCTTTGGCTTGTCCCAACTGTATCAACTGCGCGGACGCGTGGGACGGGCGGGGATTCAAGCCCATGCTTGGTTATCCTATCCCACAGCCCAAGCTCTGACGGATGCAGCACGGCAACGGCTGCGAGCGCTTCAGGAATTTACGCAACTGGGGTCGGGGTATCAATTGGCCATGCGGGATATGGAAATTCGTGGCGTTGGCAATTTGCTGGGGGCGGAGCAATCCGGTCAAATGGACATCATTGGCTTCGACTTATATATGGAAATGCTGCAAGAGGCCATCAATGAAATTCGCGGCCAAGCCATTCCCCAGGTGGATGACACCCAAATCGACCTCAACCTCACGGCGTTTATTCCCTCAGATTACATTCCCGATCTAGACCAAAAGATGAGCGCTTACCGAGCGGTGGCCTCTGCGGCGTCCAAAACCGAGTTACGCCAAATTGCCCTGGACTGGAGCGATCGCTATGGCCCAACCCCCGTGGCAGCCCAACAACTCATGCGCATTGTAGAACTCAAACAGGTGGCTAAATCCATTGGATTTTCCCGGATTAAACCCGAAGGCAAACAAAATGTAGTCCTAGAAACACCCATGGAGGAACCCGCCTGGACGTTATTGGCCCAAAAGTTGCCAGACCATCTGCGATCGCGCTTTGTTTACAGTCCCGGCAAAGTCTCGGTGCGGGGATTGGGAGCGTTGCGGGCAGAACAACAATTGGAACATCTGATTGAATGGCTGACCCCATTACAAGAGGCAGTGAATTGACCCACGCCAAGGGATGGAGGGCGATCGCCCCCTCAGTTTCTGGCACATCACTCGCGGTATATTCATGACAATTGAGCGAGCTTAGCCCCACCTATCCTCCCTATGCTTAAATCCGAACCCCTAGCTCCTCCTCGTCAGTCCTGGTTGCGGTGGTTATTGCATGAAGAACACCACCATGACACCGCACCGCACCGTCAGCATGTCTGGTGGCAAGTCATGTGTCTCACCGGGGTCGATTATTTTTCGACCTTGGGGTATCAACCTGGCATCGCAGCCCTTGCCGCCGGATCGCTATCTCCCCTGGCAACCCTTATCTTGGTCCTGTTAACCCTCTTCGGCGCATTGCCCATTTACCGGCGCGTGGCGATCGAAAGTCCCCACGGAGAAGGGTCCATTTCCATGCTGGAGAAACTGTTGTCTGGGTGGCAAGGCAAGCTGATGGTGTTGTGTCTGTTGGGGTTTGTCGCCACAGACTTTATTATTACCATCACCCTTTCGGCAGCGGATGCCGCCACCCATATTGTTGAAAATCCCCTGGCTCCCCCCTGGCTACACCATCAGCAAATCGGTATTTCCCTGTTGTTGGTGACCCTTTTAGGGACCGTTTTTTTAAAAGGATTTCGCGAAGCGATCGGAATTGCCGTGGTTTTGGTGGGCAGCTATTTGTTGCTCAACAGCATTGTGATGGTCGTGGCCCTGTCTCATGTGGTCACCCATCCCCAACTCGTGGTGGATTGGCAAGCGTTGTTGTGGCGAGAACATCAAAATCCCCTGGCCATGATCGGCATTGCTGCGTTGTTGTTCCCCAAGTTGGCACTGGGGTTGTCGGGGTTTGAGACCGGGGTGGCGGTTATGCCATTAGTCCAAGGTAATTCCGCCGACCAACCCGGATCGGTTAAAGGACGGGTCCAGAACACCCATACACTGCTTCTCATCGCAGCCTTGATCATGAGCGTGTTTCTGATCCTCAGTAGCTTGGTCACCACCCTGTTGATCCGACCGGAACAGTTTCAAATGGGCGGCGCAGCCAATGGGCGGGCGTTATCCTATCTGGCCCACACCTATCTGGGGAGCGGATTTGGCACCCTTTATGACCTCAGTACCATTTGTATTCTGTGGTTTGCTGGGGCATCGGCGATGGCCGGGTTACTCAACATTGTGCCCCGCTACCTGCCTCGCTATGGCATGGCTCCTACTTGGGCCCGCAAGACCCGTCCCCTGGTGTTGGTCTATATGGCGATCGCCATTGGCGTCACCCTCTTGTTCAAAGCCAATGTGGAAGCCCAAGGAGGGGCCTACGCCACTGGGGTCTTGGTCTTAATGTCCTCTGCTGCCTTTGCCGTTACCCTGTCGGCGCGTCACCATCATTCCAAACAACGCCTTGTGGGATTTGCCCTGATTACCTTGGTGTTTTTCTACACCACCGCCGCCAACATCGTCGAACGTCCTGATGGGATCCGCATTGCTGGCTTTTTTATTGGCAGTATTATTGTGGCGTCCTTTATTTCGCGGATCTGGCGCTCCACCGAACTGCGGACCGAACGGGTGGAACTCAACCCCATTGCCCAACGCTATAT
>JBAVRC010001108.1:0-1535 GCA_049694615.1 Thermosynechococcaceae cyanobacterium
GCCGACTCACGTAGCGGCTCTGGCGCAGTTCGGTGTCGGCATAGCGGTGGGTTGCAATTGCCACGTTGGCAATGTCAGCCCAAGGCAGATCGATAAACTGAGCCGGAATCGCAAGTTCTTGGGCGACTTGCACAGCTTGCCATTCTGGGGAGTAGATGCAGTAGGGATAAAAGGCACCGCGACGGGTGCCTTCGTCGAGTTTGGCAAAGCTATAGATGGCGATCGGCAGTTCGTGGGGCAGGGTTAGTTCGGCAATTTGGGGGTTGAAGTCTGATGGTCCTTCAATCAGGATTGCGCCGGGACGCATGGATTGTGCCAATTCCCGTACAAGACGCGCACAGGTGGGGCTGTGGTGGCGCACAGGAAAGAAAATAACAGATGCATCAAGATTAAGAATGGCAGGATTAAATTCCATGTCTTTCAAATTCATCCATACATGTTAGAATGGCAGCGATCAATTTTTGTTCTAATCCACTAAATCTATGAAAGTTCAAAGGATAGCCACCACTCTTGCATTAGTTATTCTACCCTTAGGACTAATAGAACATGTCGCCCAGGCCAATACGTCAGATGTAAGTTTTGCAGAAAAACACAAAAGAGATGCTCAGGAGCGCGAAAAATTTAATAAACTCTTTCGACGATCACCTCAAGAAAAACGATCTATCGATAATACAAAAATTACACCAAGTTTACCTAATTCACTCACGATATTACATAACTTTAACTCCGATACTCAAAGTGGCGCTTGTCCCAAAGGAGGCTTAACTTTAGGACGAGATGGCTATCTATATGGCACAACGTCTGGGTGTGGCTTTCTGGATGGAACGATCTTTAAGATCACGAGCAATGGGCTATTCAAAACGCTATTTAAGTTCAACGGTAATAATGGCAGTGTTCCAACTGCAAAACTCACGTTAGGGGCAGGCCAAAATTTATATGGTTCGACTGAAGAAGGGGGCAGCAGTGGAGATGGTTCCATTTTTAAAATTTCCACCAGCGGTGTTTTTGACAATCTATTCTCATTTAACTTCAATAATGGTCCTACACAGCCTCAAGGGGCACTTGTCCTAGGGAAGGATGGCAATTGGTACGGTACATCAGTCTATGGTGGCAAAGGGAACAATTGTTTTGGTACTTGCGGTACTATCTTTAAGTTTGTCCCGGGAGGTAGACTGCAAACCGTTATTAATTTCAACGATACTAATGGTCAATCGCCTTACGCGGGCTTGGCGCTATACACAGACGGAACCTTATACGGAACGACCTATGGAGAAGCAGATTTTGGCAATGCCGCCGACAAATATGGGACGGTTTTTAAGTTTAACCCCAAGACAGGAAAACTAACCACTTTAGTTAGGTTTAAGAAGTCCAATAAAGAACCCATACAACCTCAAACAGCATTAACCTACAACCCGAATGATCGATACTTTTATGGCACAACAACTCGGGGAGGTCTGTATGGAGGAGGAACGCTTTTCAAAATGACTCCAGCAGGGTCTCTGAAAGTGGTATACAATTTTCGGAAAGCGTTGATT
>JBAVRC010001109.1:0-7183 GCA_049694615.1 Thermosynechococcaceae cyanobacterium
AACAAAACGGCTCAAAATCTACGACCCTCCTCGCGGAGTTCCTGGATCGAAAGACCGTTCAAATTCATTTGTTGGCGAAGCGATCGCAGTTCCTGGATGGTATCTTGGACGGGTTTCCGGGGAGAGACTGGAGACAGACAAGCGACGGGACGTCCATGCTTGGTAATGATAAAGGATTCTCCAGCTTCAACCAAGTTAAGTAGCTCAGACAAGCGATTCTTAGCCTCGAATGCCCCAATATCGACCATGTAGAGAACCCAGTAAATATCTAGCTGTAATCTAGCTTAATTATCTTTAGTCCGTCAATTGGAGTTTAGGGATTTTGAGGGGACAAGCGGGAATGGGACACTCCATCGTCTCCATCCGAATTGGCGGCTCAAACTCGGAAATGCCAAAGCGATCGCCAAGGGTGTTGAGTACTTGGCGTAAATAGTCGTTCACCTTGCGGTTGGTCATACCCATGCAATGGACAGGTTCAACTTCGAGAAGCTTTTCGCTACCCTGCCACACGGAAATTGCGAGAGCGTGGAGATGGGCATCCTTGCGGTTTTCCCGGTATAGGTAAAGCAGCGCCACAGGGGGAGCCTGGATTGGAATAGCTAAGGAATCGGTTTCCGGTTTGCTGGGTGGGTGCTGGTCAGCATAGAATTTACGCCGTTTGACATTGTTCTCCTTGCGATTCCGGTAATGCGACCGCTTGCGATCGCAGACATTGGGAACCCAGCAGCCGTCGCCAGAGGATCCGTATTTTTGAATTGCATCAGCCCTGGTAGAACGGCTACAGGCAAGGCATTTAGGGTCTACGGGTCTGGACATGTCGAGGAAGAATTAATGTGTAATATTTAGTGTAATATGCGATTATGGTTTGTCAAGTCACTCAAGATGCCGTCCTGCTAGGACAAAGTGACTGATACTCCAAGCAATGAAACATCCAGGAAATCGCAGTACCAGAGGTCTCTACCGCTAAGCTGCCGCAGACCGTTGAAGGCTTTTGCGGGGGTAGAGCGATTTCAGGAGTTTCTGTGGGGTGATTGTAGAATGCCCTGTAGTTTCGGAAGGCTTCTCATAGGTTCCCTTTGTGGGGCCAGCTTAAAATCTCAAATTAAACGGATTACACTAAAAATTACATTAAAATTTGACTGCTGTTCTAAGATCATTGAGAATCTTGCTGCCATTGGGTTTGAGGAAGTGGTGTGGGTCGTCATATCAATCCAACGTGTTTAGCGTGTTCTAGGCTTGCTCAGACGGAAGCGATCGCACTACACGGTCCTGGGACGAAGACGGGGTGTTGGAATCCGAAGACATGTCCGAGGCGGCGATCGCACTACCGGAATCGTTTGGAGAATAATGCGAAGCAGCGCGGAACCTATCGGGCGAGAAAGACGACGGGTCAATCTGTTGAGGTGGCTGAGGCGATTTTCGTTCCGGTGCAGGCTCCCCCAGTGGCGTTGCTGTATCTATTTCGGGAGGGTCGGCAGGATGCCCATCTTCATGCCATTTCGGCGTCGGTCTGGCAGGGTGATCGGAAGTTGGCGGAGATTCAGTCTGTGCATTGCATGGGGATGACGAATCGGCAAGTGAATGGGTATTTACGGAATGTGTTGGACGTGTTGGGTGAGAAGTTTGGAATTACGGAATTTGAGCCGCCGATTCGTATGGAACTATCCGAATGTCCTATGGGCAATTGTCCTCTGAAGTCTACCTTAGACTAACAGGTCGATTAGAAAAAAAAAGCTAATTTCTAGTAAAATATTATTGAGAATAAACTAGTTTAAAAATCCAAGATGCAGAGTATAGGTTTGAAATATTAATACCTAAGATAGTTTTGAGTGAATATAGTGTTTCCAAGACGAATGAGGTACATTCAGATAATTGCCAGGTAAGGCTTTCAGGACATATTATGTATCTCACCCCAATCAGGATCTGCTATAGGTTAAGATATACAAATGATTATCATAGTTAATATCAGTTTAGACGATTTTTTTGAATCTTGTATTCATAATTATTTTATCTTACATTTTGCAGAAAATAAATTAAATACTTTTCAAAGAAGCTGAGTATTTTTGACTCTAATACGCTCATAAAGTTCTTCCATCGTTTCAATAAAAGAACTCTCCTGAGACCAAAAGGGCGGAAAGTCCCCCTGCTTTTTTACCAGGATAGCCGGAACGCTGGTTTTCGGCACCCCTTCAATCGATTGAGGGAGTCTTTTTGCACCATGCCAAAAATCCCTTAAACTTTCAACTCCTGTGACAGTTTGAAGGGCTGGTTGTGTAAAATAGCTGGAATCGGGTTCAGGATCTACGTCTTCAAGGACCATTTCAGCCGAAAGGGCCTGACCCAAGTGGGATTTTGCCAGTTCTTTCTGAAGTGCTTCTCTCGATAGTCCCCGCAATTCAAACAGCAAAAACGGATCTTCGTCGAGCTGGGCTGCGAAAAGGAAGTAAACCCCGGCTACGTGCTTGCAAGGGTTACTCCAGTCTGGACAGGAGCATTTGGTCTTAAAGTCGTCTTTACGATAAGGCAGCAAATGGAGATCGAGCTTGGCAAAGGCATCGTCGATGTTGTCTGGGATTTCGTTGAGCATTAATCGCGAGATGAGGCTGGCTTTTGAGGCTACATAGGCGATCGCAGCGGACCAATTGGCCGGACTGATCTGCTTAAACTCGATAGTGGTGCTATAGAGCGGTTCTTTGTAGACCCCGAAGTAGGGATTTACCGAGCCGCGCACTTTGGCCTGAACCACACCGTCTTGAATCTCGAAGCTTTTGACCTTACCGCCTCTAGCGTAGGAGCGGCCCCGGCTTAAGCGCCCGGAATCCATGAGTTTTTCCAATGCAGCAATAAACCGCTGCCCCCACCATGTGCGACTAAATTGAGCCATCGGTTTTACTCCAATATTGCAGTCTTGTTCAGTGAAATAAGCTGTTTGAAGGCTTCGTTGTCTAGGCTGGCGAGCCAGGATTCATCGGACCCTACAATAGACCCGGCGAGCTTTTTCTTATCCTCAATCATTTCATCGATCCGTTCTTCCAGGGTGCCTACGGCAACAAATTTATGGACAAACACATTCTTTTTCTGTCCAATCCGAAACGCCCGATCCGTTGCTTGATTTTCCACAGCAGGATTCCACCAACGGTCAAAGTGAAACACATGATTGGCCTTCGTGAGCGTAATGCCAACACCCCCGGCTTTCAGGGACAGAACAAACACCGAGGGTTCCGTTTCTGGGTCTTGGAACTCCGCAATCATGGCTTCGCGCTTATTGCGATTCGTGCCGCCGTGAATGTAGTAGGTGTTGTATTGGAAGGCTTGGCGTAAATACTTTTCCAGGGCATCCCCTAATTCGGTGAATTGGGTAAAAATCAAGATACTTTCCCCCTCCGAAATTGCCTCAGCCACCATTTCACTGAGACGACTAAGTTTGTGTGATCGCGCTGGGGTAAAGTCGCTGTTGTCTTGTAAGAACTGACGGGGATGGTTGCAGATTTGCTTGAGCTTGAGCAAGGTAGCCAAAATCAAACCCTTCCGCTGAATTCCTTCGGCTTCGTCTAACTCGCCCGTAATTTGCTTGACGACTGCCTCATAAAGGGACGCTTGTTCCTTCGTAAGGTTGCAGTAGAGCTTTTGCTCCACTTTGTCGGGGAGATCTTTGATGATGGATTGGTCGGTCTTCACCCGTCTCAGGATAAAGGGTTCGACCAACTTTTTCAGGGTGGCCGAGCGCAGGGCATCGTTATTTTGTTGGATGGGAATTTCAAAATTTTTGCGAAACTGTGCTTCTTTGCCCAAATATCCCGGATTCAAAAAGTTAAAAATAGACCACAGATCCAGTAGACGGTTTTCCACAGGCGTTCCGGTCAGAGCCAACCGATGGGGTGCTGAGAGCTTGAGAATGGATTTGGTCTGTTCTGCTTTGGGGTTTTTGATATTCTGCGCTTCGTCTAAGACGATTCGATGCCAAGCCACACTCTCGATCAGCTTCAGATCTTTACGAATGAGAGTAAAGGAGGTAATGACCACTTGGTTCTGCTGGGCCATTGCCTGAAATTCCTTGGTGTCCTTGGCCCGTTCGGTTCCGTGGTGGACGATCGCACTAATATGGGGCGCAAATTTTTCAATTTCTCTGCGCCAGTTGCCCACGACTGAAGTGGGCGCAATGAGTAGGGTGGGGTTTAGGGGACCCGTGGCTTGTTCCTGTTCCTGCACCAGTCGGGCAATGACTTGCACGGTTTTCCCCAAACCCATGTCGTCGGCCAAGCACCCGTTCAAGCCCAATTGCTCTAAATAAGACAGCCAGGATACCCCGCGTTTTTGGTATTCCCGCAATGTACCTTGCAATTGATCGAGGTCGGCGATCGCCTCTAGACGACTTTTGTCATGGAGTTTATCCAGGAGTTCGGCTAAAGTTTGGTCGCGATCGAATTCGACTTCGAGTTCGTCGTTCTTTTCGCCTGTGAGGCGCATAAAATCCAGCAAACTCAGTTCTGGATTCTCCTGCTGTTGCTTTTTCCAAAACTCCAGCATTTGCTGCATTTTGTCCACGTCCAGGTGCATCCACTGGCCCCGAAACTGGACCAGGGGCGATTTGGCTTTCAGCAGTTCCATCCACTCGGCTTCGGAAATGGGTTGGCCTCCCAAGGAGAGGTCGTACTGATACTGCACCAAGTTGTCGTAGCTAAAATAGCTTTTGGCCTTATCGTTGGCGCTGATGGATTTGCCTTTGGCCTTGAGGCGTACTTTGGCCCGTTGATGGCCTTGGGGGGTCCACCAGGCCGGAATTAGCACTTTGTATCCTGCGCTTTCGAGCACCCAGGCGGCATCTTGCAGGAAATCGAAGGCGGCGGGCAAATCCATAGAAATGTGGACGGGCTGATCGTTTTCTAACCCTTGCCAGAGTTTGGGATAAATCCGCGCTGCATAGCCCAGGTTCAACAGCAAATTTTGCTCGAACTTCTCGCCCAAGTGGGCTTGGAGTTCTTTCAGGCGCTTGGGGTTCGCTGACCAATAGGCAGTTAGCGGAATCCGCAGGGACGGGTCTTGGCGCGGGGCCACCAGAAACTCAAGTTCCCAAAGGGCGTCGGGTGCAGTTGGTTCCTGAAGCTGGAAACACAGGTAAAAGGGGATGGCGGTCTGGGTATGGCTGATGCGATCGCGCCAGGTTCGCCATTTTCCATAGAGTTCTAGACCCGACTTGAGAGGCAAAGGGGCTGGATCCGGCGATAGACAATTTTTCAGCAGCGTATTCTCGATTTTTTTCTCGAATCCGGCTGTGGAGGGAGTATGGGTGGCAATATCCGTCAAGAGGCATTCGGAAAAATGCCGCAGCAACAATTCGCGATTATAAAATTCGGGTGTGCTGCGCGGTTCGGCAAACCCAGCGGTACAGGCCAAGGGCATATAGTCTACGTATCGCTTGAGGTTGGCTTCGTATAACTCGCTAAGGATGTCCCAAGCCGGATAAATTTCAACCTCCGGTGCAGAGGTGGCTTTGGTTTGAGCAGTTTTGCTTTTGCCTTTGCGGGTTGGGGTTGCATGGGCTGAGGCCAGTTGACGATATTTGAGGGCTGGGATGTACTGATCTCTCAGTAGCACTTGCTTAAAGGCTTGGGTGTAGTGATACCAAAACAGTAGATCTGCCCCTAACTGCACCTCGGCGAGATTATTCAGGGCAATGAAATGCAGCTCGTTCAGCCGTTTAATGACGTTGGAGACCATTTCATAGCGGTAACCCTCAACTTTAATGGGCGTTTGCACCGCATAACAGTCCACTTGCCAGTAGCGCAGGTCGAAGGTTTCTGGAATATCCTGCTCTAGATATCGGGCCAATTCTAGAGACGGTAGGGGGCGATCGCCTTGACTGGGCAGCAGAAAATATTGGGGCGAAATCTGCTCGGCAATGGGGTGTGATCGCTCATTCGATTTGATCCCCAGTTCCTGACTCAAAAAAGTCTCAAGGTCGTTTTTAAACAGTTGATGCGGATGAAGGTTCTGGGCTAATTTGCGTTTTGGAATTGTTTCCGTCGTTTCAGCCCATAGATAAAAAGTCCCTTTTTGAATGAAATCTTCTGTTTCAGGAATCCAAGTACCATGTAAAATTTTCATGTAGTTTTAATCAATTTCTGAAAGATTTAAACATGATTAAATGTCAAGATATATCTGTTTTGCGCCCATATTTTTCAAATACTCTTAGGCAATTAAATTTCAGAAGAAATGAGAACTCAAATAAACAAACCCACATCGACGTTGAAATAATCGGCCAGTGCTTTCGCCTGAGATTTACTGATCCCGCGTTTGCCATTAACCACTTCTGAGACAACACCGCGTGACCCAATTACGCCGATTAAATCTTCTTGCTTACGCTCTCCTAATTCCATCAGGTGAAGGAGTATGTCCAATGGAGAAGGCTTTGGGATGGGATAGTGTTCCGCTTCGTATTGCTCGATTAAAGTGACCAGCAATTCTATGAATGCGGATTCTTCCGTCGTTAAGTTGGCTCGATGCTCTAGTTCTTCCGCTATGGCGATTGCCGCTTCATTCTCTGCTTCACTTTGGATTACTTTGGGTTGGTACTGTATGAGTAAGTTTCCATAAGTATTTCTATCAAAAGTAAGGTTCATTTTTTCACCTATCCTTGTCGTACTCTGCGTGGGTCATGATGTACTTGATATAAATATGTTGCGTGGCATAGTTTATATTAGCAATCAATCGATACTGATTTCTCTTGATATTAAAGACTGTGAAATTATCCACTGCTTCAGTTTTGAGGTATTGATTTGAACTTCTGGCAGATTTTGCCATTGCGCTTTTGTTGCGACTCGATACCAACCATAAAGGGCATCGCAGGAATCTGAATGCTTGTGGCAAAAATCTCTCAGGATTCTGCGGCTAACGACATGCATTACTTATAATATGTTTACTACAATGATGTTCTCATTGCGAGAATATTATGTCAAGGAATGTCCGATGGAGGATTGTCCACAGAAGGGGATTGAAAGACGGTGCTTCAACTGGAGTTAGATTTTAAGAGTGCGGACTCTTGGTGCGAAGCTATCGCCCAGGCGCTTGCCGAACCGTAGGTAGCGGACCTCAAGCAGCTTTGGAATGCGTTGGAACCGGAGTTGCTAGGGCTATCGCGGGAGATGCAGCTACAGGTGGCGGGGCAGGCGCTGTGCGATTTGGC
>JBAVRC010001110.1:0-5228 GCA_049694615.1 Thermosynechococcaceae cyanobacterium
GAGGCGTTTATCGATTGCACGGGATATTTCAGTGTACAGATCGGCGGTATCCGCATCCCCTAGATTGCCAGTTTGATCAATGGCATTGCGGAGATGCTTGGCATAGAGGGCATATCGATCCGCCAAGGCCGTTACATGGTCTGCCCCGTCCACTGCCTCAAAGGGATATTCCGGCAGCAGGGATTCACTGGCTGCAATCCGGGCTGTGCCCATGGCCGTGCCGCCTAAGGCTGTGATCCGTTCCGCCACCAGATCAACATATTCTTCCAGTTCACCCGACAACGCATCGAACAATTCATGAAGTTGAAGGAAATCTAAACCCTTCACATTCCAATGGGCTTGCTTGGCCTGAGTTTTTAGATCCAGCGTAGTGGCCAGGGTTTGGCTGAGGAGCGCGACCACTTGCGATCGCACCGATAGGTCCAAATCAATGCGAGTGGCATAGAAACGCCCGGATGCTTTTTGAGAAAGGGTAGTAGCCATAGATCGTTCCTCCTTAATGGTTAAATCATACTCGTAATGACTTCGCTTTGCAATAACGGATGCCTACCCCTTCGGAATCTCAATATCGATCGCCGTCACGGTCTGCTTCAGGGTTTCCAGATTCGGGTCGATGGTCTTGCGATTCCCCACCACCAAGACAACCATCTCTTGCGGCTTTAAGACCCGTTGGGCGGCATCGAGCACCTTTTGGGCAGTCATCTCTTTAACCGCTTTTTGGTAGCGGAAAATGAAGTCCTTCGGGTAGTCGAAATAGTCGTAGCGCATTAAGCGCGAAAGGGTCTGGGCCGGATCGACAAAGTTGAAGACAAACGAGTTGAGAATGGATTCCTTGGCAAACGTTAACTCTTGAGGGGTTAGGGGTGCCTGTTGGACCTTGGCTAATTCAGTTCGGACGGATTGAATAAAGGGTACCGTGGCTTCGGAACGGGTTTCTCCACCCGCCAAGAAAAGGCCAGGGTAGTCGTAGCGCGGACTCCACACCGCATAGACCGAATAGGCCAATCCCTGACGCGATCGCACTTCGTTAAACAGTCGTCCGCCAAAGCTGTTGAGGGCTTCGTTGAGAACTGAAAGGGCAAAACTATCTGGGTCGTTGGATTTACCCCCCAACTGGCCAATTAGGACCGAGCTTTGGGTCAACTGAGGGCGATCGACGATGTATACCCCACCTTTTTTGATCTGGGCAGCTGCGGGGGGAATTTCGGCTTGAGCATTCGGGTTGGCGAGCCAAGACCCCAAATGGGCGTCTAGAAGTTGGCGCATTTGTGCCGGATTGAAGTCTCCCACGATGCCTAAAATCATACAGTTGGGATGGAAATAGCGCCGATGAAACGATTGCAAATCGTTCAGCCCAATCCGGTTAAGGGTTTGATATTCTTCGGTACGGGCATAGGGGTTATCGCTGCCGTAGATGAGTTTCTTTAACTCCCGCCGACTGATATCGCTGGGCTTGTCGTTGCGGCGGTCAATGGCTCCCTTGTGCTGTCGTTTGGCGAGATCTAGCTTGTCTTGGGGAAAGGCCGGGTCTTGCAAAACATCGGCAAACAGACTGAAGACGGTTTCCAGGTCATTGCTGAGGGCGCTGAAGCTGGCGCTGGCCACTGCATCGTCAATGCCCAGTTCAACCGATGCCGCTCGTTGTTCTAGGCGTTGGTTTAGTTGATCAGCAGGGTATTGACGGGTACCGCCGGAGCGCATCACTTCGGTGGCAATGTCGCCTAAGCCAACTTGGGCAGGAGGGTCGAAGCGTTCCCCGGTGCGGATTAAGGCCGTCCCACCCACCAGGGGCAATTCGTGGTCCTCCATCAGGTAGACCGTGAGACCATTGCCCAAGGTAAAGCGCTCATAGGCTGGAATCTGGACATCAGGCAAAGGTGGAAAGGTGAGTTCGGTATAGTGTTTGGGCGTTGCTGCAATCGCAGGCAGCCCACTCGACAGTCCCAGCAACAACGGGACAAACAAAAACGCCAAAAGCAAGGACAAAGACTTGATCCACGGTCGTTGTTTCATGATGTTTAGGACACTCACGCCCCATCCTCCGCGAAAGGCATTGCGCCCATGATATCGACTAGAATGGCAAATTGAAGCCCTCTCAGCCCAGTTCTAAAATTATTTCTGCGGATTGATTCTATCTATGTCTCCTGAAGTTGCCTACGATAAACGCAAGCTGGATCAACCTCCCTACACGATTCATACCCTGGGCGATCGCGTCCTGCGTCAGCCAGCGAAGCGGGTGGCCAAGGTGGATGCCGAAGTCCGTCAGATTGTAGAGAATATGCTAGGCACCATGTACAGTGCCGATGGCATTGGGCTAGCTGCGCCGCAAGTTGCCATTTCCAAGCAAATTATTGTGGTGGATATCGACCCCGAAGAACCTGCGAACCCACCGCTAATTTTAATTAACCCAGTGATTCGCAAGAAAAGTATGGACTGTTCCATTGGCCAGGAAGGGTGTTTAAGCATACCGGGGGTGTTCTTAGATGTGAAACGCCCCGAGGTGATTGAGGTGGCCTTTAAGGACGAATGGGGACGCCCCCAGGCGATTCGAGCAAAGGAATGGTTATCCCGCGCCATTCAGCATGAAATGGATCACCTGTCGGGGGTGATGTTTGTGGATCGGGTCGAAAATGCACTGCTCCTCAATCAAGAGCTAGTCAAACATGGCTTTTCTCGTCAAGCCGTCAAAGCCGTCGGCGCTTAAGATGATCGATTGCCCCAATGCCGCAGACCCTTACCGTTGCAGCCATTCAAGCAGCCTTGACTGATCAGTGCGATCGCAACGTGGCCCACATTTTCGGTTGGATTCGCGAAGCGGCTGGGGCTGGAGCAAAGATTGTGTTGCCCCCGGAACT
Organism: Thermosynechococcaceae cyanobacterium; assembly: GCA_049694615.1. Classification (GTDB taxonomy): domain Bacteria; phylum Cyanobacteriota; class Cyanobacteriia; order Thermosynechococcales; family Thermosynechococcaceae; genus JAAURS01. Next base: position 2,856 of record JBAVRC010001110.1, read on the forward strand.
GTTTGAAGGGCATTATTTTTGTCGCGAAGAACGAGAAGATGCGTTTGCCCGTGCCCATCCGGTCAAAGCTCACCCGACCATTGCCCAGGCGCAAGCCCTGGCCGCTGAGATGGGAATTGTCATCCCCATTTCCTTCTTTGAGCAATCCGGGCCAGCCTACTACAACAGTGTTGCAGTCATCGATACCGATGGGGCCTTGCTAGGGGTCTATCGCAAAAGCCATATTCCCGATGGACCGGGCTATGAGGAGAAATATTATTTCCGTCCCGGCGATACCGGATTTCGGGTTTGGCAAACCCGTGTGGGTCGCATCGGCGTGGGCATCTGCTGGGACCAATGGTTCCCAGAATGCGCACGGGCCATGGCCTTGATGGGGGCCGAGGTGCTGCTCTATCCCACCGCCATTGGCAGCGAACCCCATGATGCTCAACTCGATACCAAAGACCCTTGGCAACGGGCCATGATTGGTCATGCCGTTGCCAATGCGATTCCTGTGGTGGCGGCCAACCGTATCGGCACTGAAGGTGAGCTAACCTTCTATGGTCATTCGTTTATCGCCAACCCTCGCGGCGATATCGTGGCGGAACGGGCTCGTACCGATGAAGGGATCCTCACCGCCACCTTCGATCTAGCGGCGATCGCCGAGTATCGGGCTGGGTTCGGATTTTTTCGCGATCGCCGACCCGATTTATACCGGATTTTGTTGACCGCCGATGGGTATCAATCCATAGATGCGCTCAATATAGAACCTTGAGACAAAAATTTATACTTTGTAGAGAACTTAATCAACAATTTCAGAGTCATAAGGGCACAATAGGTCTGAACTTCACTCCGAACTCAGGTACAGGTGCCGCATCATGGGGCGTTTCCTCCAATGGTTTATGCGTTGGGGCATATTGGGTCTATCCAGTGCCTTTTTAATCAAAACATTACGCGATAATTGGGCCGACGTGAGCGCCCTTCACCTCCAAGCGGGCGCTTGGTTTTATGTCGGGTTAGCCCTTGTGATTGCGATCGCTGCGCAATTATGGTCGGCGGTCGTCTGGGGGTTTATCCTGAGTCTTCTGAGACATCCCGTCCCCCGACGATGGGCAATCATCACCTTACTGAAAAATACCCCTGCTAAATATATCCCTGGGAGTATTTGGCATCTCTACGGACGGGTCAGGGCTGCCCAAAAGCGCGGCATCGGGTTGGAATTTGCCACCCTGAGTGTCATGCTGGAACCCTTATTTGTAATGGCCGGGGCGTTGGGGTTAGCACTGTGGCATCGATCTGCGTCGAGTCCCTTAATCTTTTGCTTAGCTTGTATCTTGCTGGCCGTTCATCCCCGTGTTCTGAATCGGCTGTGGCGGGTTTTACGCAAATTCCAAGGCAAAGATGCCAGTACCGGTGCACTGCGGCACTATCCAGCATCAGCGTTGTTGGGTGCGTTGGCCTTCATGGGCCTGCGGAGTATTACCTTTATCTGCGTCGTGTTGGCATTTACACCCATTACCTGGGAACTCTTAAGACCCTTAATGAGTGGTTTTAGCTTTGCCTGGTTGCTCAGCCTCATTGTGCCTTCCCCCGGCGGATTGGGCGTTTTTGAAGCGTCGGCCTTAAAGGTACTAGATACCTATCTCTCCCCTGGGTTACTGTTGGGGTGCGTCACGGTCTACCGCTTGGTCACCATCTCCGCTGAACTGATTGGGGCTGGAGTCGCTTACCTGGTGAATGAGGGCGAGTCTCGCCATCGGCCTAAGCCAGAGTCTTCCCTTTTGCCCAATACCATCGAGGTTTTCCCTAGAGGGTCGTAGCTGTCATGGCCATCACCTGATTCACCGTGAGTTCCAGCAGCCCGCCCAAGGTTGGTAGCACATCTGCACCAGAACAAATGATGGGCAGTTCATTCCCTTGCCAAACCCAAATCTGCTGACTCCTTGGGGAAATCAACCAGGCCAACTGTGTCCCACTCCCCAAACAATGCAGAATTTTATGTTGTAACTCCAACATACTTTGATCTGGCGATCGAATCTCAATTAACCAATCCGGTGCACCCTCCAGGGGGCCATCTTCCTGCGGCAAACGCGCCACGGCAACGACCACAATATCCGGCACTGGAGAATAGGGTGGAACCAAACAGCGGAACTCTTGAATTGCCTCAAACCCCTCTGCATGGGCATTGATATAATTCACGAGATTGCGTTGCAGCCGCGAGTGAAACAGCGTTGGCATGGGTTTTTGAATTTTACGCCCATCAATTAATTCCCAAGCGGGCGATGCTTCAATATTGGGCTGAGTTAGAAATTCGGCAAGCAGTGTTGTGGTGCCAGCGGAACGCATATCCCTTGACCAATCAGACTTTAATTCTGTTTGTAACCTAACATACCC
>JBAVRC010001111.1:0-3214 GCA_049694615.1 Thermosynechococcaceae cyanobacterium
TCAATCTCAAACGCTTTGCTTCATCCTCAGGAGTTCCAAAAAAAAGGTTCCTAAACGCGTCTATGACCCTGCACACCCACATGTTTCAACGGCTCGGTTGTTGGAACAATTGAAAAGCAATCGCTCACCTTGACAGGGGTACTGTTTTATCCTGACGCAATGGAGGTTTTACACTCACTGCTGAGATAGACTCAATTTGAGCAAACAATGCCTGTTCTGCTGTGACTGCGTCTAAATCCCGGTAGGTATTTTAACAATGACTACGTTTTGGTATGTGCGGCGCAGCCTTGATGACAGCGAATAAAGAAATTGTGGCGCAGTTACGACTGTGACTACGGATGACCAGTTGTTGGTGCATCGTTTGAATCGACCCTATCAAAAGCAGTTGCTCAATTCAATCCATATTGTTTGAACTGTTTCGTCCAAATTTATCAAGTAACTGGAGGGTGACCCCTTGCTCCTCCGTGGAGTTTTGTGTCTTAATCTTGACAGTATCCCATGACGGGATTTAGAGGGCAAATGTAGAGCACTAAGACTTCTCAGACATCCTCTAACAGCGATTTGGCTGTTCGATCATCGAGCTGCTCCTCAATGATCGCTGGGTTTAGGAACACAATGAACGCACCAGTCAAATGTTTTTTATCCTATTCCCATCAGGATGAAGAACTAGGGCAGGAAACGGAGTCCCCCTTATTGAGAGTCCCTTTCAGCCGAGGTGCTCTGCCCAAACCGTATCCCGATCAGGATTAATGCGAATGGCGATCGCTCGCAATTACCCCCGAAACCCTTTCATTCAGGTTGGTCCAATGACGATGCCTGAGGAGAGCACCTTTTGCTTCCAGCGCTGATATTCAGCTTGCTCTGTCGCCCGTGTTATCGGATTGGGTAAGCTCCGATTCCGTACACAGCGCGTTTCCCCGCCGGACGTCTTGGCACAATCCGGGAAATAGGTATCATCGCGAATTTGTTGACCATTCTTCGTCACCCAGGCATAGCCAATCGCATTGTCATAGGCCCAATTATTAAAAAAGACAGGCGGATTTTTTTTGGTCTGACCATAACAACAGTCCCAAACATACATCCCCGTAAAATGATTTGCAATTTTTTTATTACCTGGAAGATAACCGCTACTCACCACCCGATTGCCATAAAGCCGGCTGTCATGGCCCGCTGCAATAAAAATCCCAACATTGGCGCTACTCACTACCTGGTTATTAAAGGCATGAACAAACGCTGCTGCGTGGGCCGCATCGACTTCGCTGTCGCCATCCCCAGCATTAATGCCGCTGCCCGTACATCCATCTTTGGCCGGGTTGGCCGGATAAACCCCTTGAATATAGTTGTCGTGAATTTGGATGGGGGTTGTCGCTGTACCGCTTGAGTTATAAATATTCACCATATCTTCGGCGTGGCTGTTATAGGGCTGGTTGATCACCTCATTCCAAGCAACCTCAATTTTAGCCACCTTTAAAAATCCATTAATCACCACAAATCCTGCCCCACACATTCCATTGGCCGTGACAAAGGGAATATCGTTCTTGGATGTGTCGCAACGCGCACCATTGCTGGTGCGCCCATCCACATTGGCGACACGATTCCGATTCACTCGAATTTCTGACACATTGCGGAAGGTATTATCGCCAATGGCTACAGCCCCGCGTGTATGTTCCCAGTAATTGTTTTCAAGCACCACCCGCTTGGGGTATACCGTCAAAAAGAAAAAACCGGGAGCTTTCCCGGACACCTGCGACTTCAGACCATACCCGCGACAATTGCGCACGGTTACATTTGTTCCAGTTTGGGCATCGCGATCGCTAAAGCGCGTCGTAATCAGATGTCCTCGGCTACGAATAGTACAGTTTTCGATAATCACAGGCTCCGTGGTCCGAATGGAGACCGCAGGAATGCTCGCATCGAGACTCTGCCAATTACCGCTATAAGTACCACCCTTGGTAATTGTAATCGGTGGTTGATAGGTGATTTTTGTTGACTGGCGAGTATTCGGGGACGGTTGATGATTATCTGCTTGTCCTGCCGATTGGGGGTTCAAGCTAAAAAACACAGCGACAGACAGAATCAATGTCTTCACAACGTTGCGACCAAAAATTATGGGTTACCATAGCACATTTTCCATCTAATCCAACTTGTCGTATCATAAGTCGATCAAAAAGTCTTTAAGATGCGCTGCTGCCCAACAGCAAAAGTGCAATAAAAGAACCGCTATTCCAAAGGCTGTGTAGAAGCATCGACGACAGTAGATTGCGCGATCGCCAATAGACAAACCCCAACACCATCCCTAACAACGTCAGTGGGAGTAAGTCGCCCAAATTAAGATGGGCCATGGCAAACAACAGCGCACTGAGACCAATGGCTTGCCACGTGGGCATATACCGGGTGAGTGACGTGAGGAAAAATCCACGAAACAACGTTTCTTCAAATACGGGGGCACAGACCGCCACCAAAAACCAAAGCAGACCAATGGTAACGCCATCATGGCTGTGCAAAATAATATCCAGAATAGGATTGCCGCCACCCTGATCCTGCAATAATTGTTGATTCAGCCAAGAAATGATTAACACCAATGGCAAGGCGACAAAATACCCTCCCAATCCCCAGCCAATCCAATGGGCAGTCCACCGCAGTTTGAGCCATCGCAGCACATTGGGGATATAAGGACGCAGCGACCAGTGCAAAATACCCCAGCCGATCACCATTAATCCGCCATAACTCAGCAAGGCAAAATAGGTTTGCATGCGACCGCTAAAGGCTTCAGGATTGACGCCCAATCCCGCCACAAGCAACGGTATGAGGAGGAAATTAATACCGAAAAATGCCGTGAACCACAAAACCATCACCTGCCAAATGGTTTCAGTCGGCCACACCACGGAACTGGGTAAAGTGTCTGTAGCAGGAGGCATAAAGGCATCCGATCCGTTGACTGAAAACGCCTCGATGGGGGTTGCCGAGGCCCCCTCGGACAATGCGTCTGATCGATCCGTTGGTCGAGTGAAGTAAGTCCGAAGTCCCCAAGCGATGAAGATTCCGATGCCCATTAAACTGCCGAAAACAGGGGTTGAGCCGACCAGTAATAGTCGTAAAAAGGCACTTTGAGCCGTCTGCTGTTCGGTTATGCCTAGATTCAGAGATGCATCTTGACGTTGCTGTAATTGATAGAGTTGAGACAGGGCTTGGAATCGAAACCATCCCTTTAAGT
>JBAVRC010001112.1:0-1533 GCA_049694615.1 Thermosynechococcaceae cyanobacterium
GGTCAACACTTGGGGTGGTGTTGAATCCGGGGGATACAAGAAATCCACTTGAACTGGACGGGTTTCCTTGGGTTGCAAGGCAACCGTCAACAGCGGTTGGGTGATTTGGCCACGCTGTTGCTTAACCGTCACGTACTGCTCAACAGGTTGTCCCGTATCATCTTTGTAGCGAAGGCGAACCAATCCAGCAAAGACCGCAGAACTCGTCGCTTTTTGATGAAAGGTTAGGCTCGTATTGTTGGCCAGATTCAGGGGCGTTTCAATAAAGACTTTTACGGTTTGTGGGCGATCGCTGTTGTTATAGAGCGGAGCTGTGAGGTCGTAGTGAACATCGTAGTTGCCATGCGCTTCATAGGCCGTATCCCCATAGCGCACCAACAGCGTGGCCGCTTGCACTTGTTTCGTCCCAAAATTCCCACCCCGCAGCGTACTCAAGGCATAAGAAATGGGCTTGTCTGGCGTGGGCAAGTTCAACACCTCGCGATTGGGACTCGTTAAATTCGCTGCCCAGCGAGACCCTTGTTGCACGCCTGAAACACGTCCATACACCAAGCTACCGCCCACCGCTTGGGGCGGCGTAGGTGTTTTGTCGCGGGGCTGGGCCAGATTACCTTGGTTGAGTAAGGTGGTCCAAGCGGTCAAGGTAGGGGCTTGCTCTTGGCCATTGGGTAAGAATTTGGCATACATCGCCAAACTCGCCACATAGATCAAGGCAGGCTCGTTCGTTTTAGCATTGCGACTATTCAGCCGTAAATGGGTCGAGCGGCCATTGAGCGGACGTTTCAGCCCCTTAACCGGAATCGGCTGGTTGAGCAGCATCCGATAGGTTTGGGGCGGAATCAAAATGCTTTTGGGAATATCGGGACTATGAACCCCTTTTAAGATGGCATCGGAGACCCTTGTGCCATCGCCATAGGGGCGTGGGGTTGTACCTGGCAGCGGCAAGACCAAATTACTCGCCGCATCTGGAATCGTTAATTGAATCGGATCGCGACCAGGATTGTAAGCCACAATACCAATGTAGATAGTTTTGAGGTCAGGAGGATTTAGGATGTAATGATGATCAAAATACTCAAATTGTCCAGAGAGAGGATAACCCAAGTGGGCTTTGGGATCAGCCTTGCCGATTGCCGGAAAAGTAGACAACAAAATCCCTTCTTTCTTTAACCACTCTGGACTATTGCTATTGACCATCGGTACATTGTCTAATTTCCCTGGTAAAGGTCGAACATCAGTGGGTCGGACAATGGTTTGCGGGGGAACAGGTTGAACAGATACAGGTTGCGATTCAGCTATTTTATGACAACTTGCTAATGAAATTATTGCACTTAAATTGCCAATCATGCACCGTGCACAGAGTGAATATAAATTCAAAATTATTAACTCCTTAATTGCGAAATTAACGAAAGCTAAAAAGCCATTTTATTAATTTATTTAAAATATATTTTAATTGGTTTTTGCAATTAATCAAATAAGCTTAAAATCCTGCGATATGGAGTCAGCGAATTTACCATGAGATTTATGTATATAGGT
>JBAVRC010001113.1:0-9619 GCA_049694615.1 Thermosynechococcaceae cyanobacterium
GTGCGCAGCAGCATCGTGGTTAACAATGCAAATAAACCCGCCGACACTAACCCAGCCGAGCCTTGACGAATCCAACGGCGGGGGATGCGGGCATAGGTCTCTTTCTTGTTGACCAACATAATGGCAAACAAAATTAAAACATTAATGGCTCCCACATAAATCAACACCTGAGCCGCCGAGACAAAATCGGCATTCTGCAAAATGTACAGGCCAGCAATGCTGATAAAAACTCCACCCAGCAAAAAGGCCGAGTAAACGATTTTATCGAAGAGGACAACCCCTAGGGCTGCCCCCAGCATCATGACCGCCAAAATAATATAGGAAACGAATTGAACGCCTTCACCCAAATTCACAGTATGTCTTCCTCCTTACGATGCGGTATCAGCAGATGACGATGCCGTTTTTTCCGACTGAGCCAGTACTTCAGGACGCTGGCCCGCTCGTTGCTGATTGGCGGGTAAATCGTGCCCATCCATCACACCTTCTGGCAAATAGGCAAACTCGCGAATCGGGGTCACCATGGGATCGTCAGTCACCTTGTAGGGGAGACGACCCATGGCCACACTATCGAAATTGAGTTCATGGCGGTCAAAGGTGGCCAATTCGTACTCTTCGGTGACCGATAGGCAGTTGGTCGGACAATACTCAACACAGTTAGCACAGAAAATGCAAACGCCAAAGTCGATACTGTAATGTTTGAGTTCTTTCTTTTTCAGTTCTTTATTAAATTCCCAATCCACCACGGGTAAATTGATGGGGCAGACCCGCACGCAGACTTCGCAGGAAATACACTTATCAAACTCAAAGTGAATGCGTCCGCGAAATCGCTCGGAGGGAATCAGCTTCTCGTAGGGATATTGGACCGTAATGGGACGGCGACGCATGTGGTCGAAGGTAACCGATAGCCCCTGACCAATGTATTGCGCGGCCTGAGCGCTTTCTTTGGCGTAGTCTGCCACTTTATTCAGGAACTTCAGCATTCTGGATATCCTATTCGCGTTGAGGTCAATTGAATCCGGGAGGTGAATCCCACAACAACAAAACTGAACAACATTAGGATGTTGCTAACCGCCAAAGGCAAAGGGAAAGGCTAATTTCAGGCCAGCGGTAATGAGCAGATTGGCTAATCCCACCGGGAGTAAGAACTTCCAGCCCAAGTCCAAGAGCTGGTCGATCCGAACGCGGGGAACGGTCCAACGCAGTAAAATGGCGAGGAAAATGAAGAAATACGCCTTCAGCAAGGTCATTGTAATGCCCAAGGAGGCGGTGACGACTTGCAAGATGACGTTGTCTGGGCTGATGTGCAACCAACTCGCCAACAAGTCAATGGGAATGGGAAAGTCCCATCCGCCAAAGTAAAGGACCGACACCAACAGGGACGATAAAACCAGGTTGACGTAAGAGCCCAGATAAAACAGGGCAAACTTCATCCCGGAATATTCGGTTTGGTAGCCCGCGACGATTTCTTCTTCGGCTTCGGGCAAGTCAAAGGGAATCCGCTCGCATTCTGCTAGGGCCGCAATCCAAAACAACCCTAAGCCAATGGGTTGTCGCCAGACGTTCCACCCCAAAATGCCATAGCCCAATTGTTGCTCCACAATATCCACGGTACTGAGGCTATTGGACATCATGACAATGGCCAATACCGCAAGGGCCAGGGGAATTTCGTAACTAATGGATTGGGCGGCAGCGCGTAAGCCCCCTAACAGAGAGTATTTATTATTCGAGGAGTACCCCGACATTAACAATCCAATGGGCACGATGCTGGACAAGGCAACCCAGAGAAAGATACCAATGCCGACGTTGGATACCAGTAGGTTTTGGCCAAAGGGCACGATTAAATAGGCTAAAAAGACGGGAACCACCACCAGCACGGGTCCCAAGAGAAACAACCAGGGGTCGGCATTGGCCGGAACGACATCTTCCTTAAAGACCAACTTGATCCCGTCTGCGACAGGAGCCAGGATGCCGAGGGGTCCAATAAACTCAGGCCCAATCCGTTGCTGGGCAGCGGCTGAAATTTTTCGCTCCAGCCAGACCGACACCAACACCCCCACCGTTGCGCCAAAAATCATCAACAGCATGGGGACCGGCATCCAAATGGCCTTAGCGGCTCCATCAGGAATGCCAAAGCTCGTAAGGGTCTCGATTAAACGTTGCTGAATATCAATCCCTGCGTTCGGGTTCATTATGCTCGTCTTCGATGCGACAGAATTTGCGAGGTTTTGCCCCCTAACAGTATATCTGCGTGTGCTCATCTATAGGTGAGGCTTGAGGCGAAAGTTTGTTGCGGTATTACATAGATACAATCTATCCGCCGACAGGTTTAACGTTGATCGATAGGGATAAAGGGTTGGTGGTGCAACCCCACATAAACCTGGGTGGGGCGGTAGATGCGGTTAGTTTCGAGTTGTTCTTTCCAGTGGGCGAGCCATCCAGCCACACGGGCGATCGCAAAAATTGGGGTAAACAAATCCATGGGAATCCCAAGCTGACGATAAATTAAACCGGAGTAAAAATCGACATTCGGAAAGATGCCTTTTTGGCCCAGTTTGTCCCCCAACACTTTTTCCAGTTCGCAAGCAATATCGTAATAGCGATCGCGACCGTAGCGATCGGCCAATTCCTCGACAAATTTCTGCAAAATCGTAGCCCGAGGATCTTTCACCTTATAGACCCGATGGCCAAAGCCCATGAATTTGGCCTTGCGTTCAATCCGTTCATTCACAAACGCAGGTACATTTTCGACCGAGCCAATTTTTTCCAACATTTCCAGCACTTCTTCATTGGCTCCCCCGTGCAGCGGTCCCCCCAACGTGCCCACCGCAGAAGCCACAATGGCATAGGGATCCGTCAAGGTGGAGGCCGTGACTCGCGCCGAGAACGTTGAAGCATTCATGGTGTGCTCGGCATGGAGAATCAGGCAAACGTCGAAAATATGGGCGACAAAGGGGTCCGGTTCCTTTTCGCTCAGCATGTAGAGAAAATTGGCCGAATACTGTAAGTCATCGCGGGGGGTGACCGGATCGTTCCCCTTGCGAATCAATTGAAAGGCCGCCACCATGGTGGGAATTTTAGCCAGCAGCCGCACCACTGCACCACGAATGTAAGCCGGATCTTCTAAGTTGCGGCGCGAATAAAAGAGGCCCAGTGCTGCCGCAGAGGCTTGCAATGCATCCATGGGATGTCCAGATTCGGGAAAACACTTCATCATGTCTCGAATCCGGTACTTTACCCGGCGTCGGTAGGTGATTTCGCGCTCAAAAGTCTTCAGCTCTTCGGCTGTGGGGAGTGTTCCCCAAATGAGCAAGTAGGCGGTTTCCAAAAAACTACTGTGTGCAGCCAGCTCATTGATCGAGACCCCACGATATTCCAAAAGACCGGCTTGCCCATCCACATAACTAATTTGGGATTGGGCGGCTGGAATACCTTCTAAACCAGGTTGATAGTCGCAAACGGTCATATTGAACCACTCTACAAAGGGTGAACCGGGAGACACACACCGCACCGTCGGCGCACGGATTGAATTGAGCCTATCTTTAGGCTGCGATCCTCTTTATTTTTTACGACAAAATGAGAAATCGTGGCGGTGTCAGCCAAAACAGAATGCTATTTCCAACGGGATCAAGGGTATCCGGTAGCGCAATGCCAATGATGCCTGCCTTTTTGAGTTCCAATACACCCCGTGCCTCTCCCCATAGGAGCAATTCGCTCCACTGGCTCAAGTCCGGTTCGTGTCCCACCAAGGCAATGGCTTGATGGCCCGCTTGTTTGTGGCGATCCAATCCATCCAACCAATGGTGAAAGGATCCCATTGGGGCTAGAACTTCCGTCACCCTTAATTGTGGTGCTAACCCCGCCTGCAATAGAATTTCAGCCGTCTGTCTGGCGCGAAGGAGAGGACTGGTCAAGAGATCGTCAAATCGCAGGTTGAGTTGGTTCAGGCGTTGGGCCAAGGCTTGGGTTTTGCGACGACCTTTCTCGGTCAGGGGGCGATCGCCATCGTTAACATAGCCTTCAGGATCGGCGGCAATGCCATGACGAATGAAATAAACCTGCATGGGCATGGGTTCTATCCTTCCGGTTTAATTCCAGTCTTCGCGCTTGTTAGATCGCACAGTATAGACCTGAGCCCGTTGATGAATGTCTCGGGTTTTTTCGTAGAGCATGGCCTCGGTCAAATTCCATCGCTGGAGGACTTTTTGCAGATCGCTTTGAATATCCCGCCCGCCAGGGAACCCCTGATAGCGAATGGTTAAACGGGCCAATTCTGCCAGATTATAATCGTTGGGTTCGCCAGCTAGAAGTTGATTCACAACCTGGCGATCAGACTGCCATTGAGGATGTTGCTGGTCTTGGGATTGCGGTTTTTCTGCCATGCGGTCGGCATCCCTTTCAAAGTAGATCGGTTTGATCTAAGCTACCAGGTAAAGCGACCGGGTAAGGCCAGGTTTACTCAAGTCAGCGCAATCAAAGAGAGACTATACCGATGCACAAGGGCCGGCTAGAGGCATTTAGCGATGGGGTGATCGCTATTATTATCACCATCATGGTGCTGGAACTGAAAGTGCCCCATGGAGCCGACCTCGCCGCACTTGATCCGCTGATTCCCGTCTTTCTGAGCTATGTGCTGAGTTTTGTCAACGTTGGGATTTACTGGAACAATCACCATCACTTATTGCAGGCCACCCGACAGGTCAATGGCCATACCCTATGGGCTAATTTGCATTTATTGTTTTGGTTGTCCTTGTTTCCCTTTGCCACCGCTTGGATGGGCGAAAATCACTTTGCGGCGTTACCAGTGGCACTATATGGCGTGGTTCTGTTACTGGCCGGCAGCGCCTATTTTATTCTGACCCGGACCCTCATTGCCCACCACGGTCATGACTCGGACTTGGCGATCGCTGTGGGGCGAGACTTCAAGGGCAAAATTTCTCTGGTGTTCTATGCCGTCGCTGTTCCCCTTGCCTTTGTCCAATCCTGGCTGGCTTGCGGACTATACATTCTGGTTGCGGTGATCTGGCTCATTCCGGATCGTCGCATTGAAAAAACGCTGACACCCTGAAGAAGGCATCGGCATTGACTGAAAGAGCTGTTGTTTTCTTTAACAGAAAACAACAGCTCAATTAATTATTATGTTGTCGTGAAATTGAAATTAACGACGATTCCTAAAATCTACAAACTTGGTGAATTTAGAACGTCACAGAACCTAGACAAACTTCACCTGTTTTCAGATTCTTCGCTCTAGCAATGATGACATCATCCCCGGCTTGGTTCGCAGTGAATTTGCGAATGGTATAAGAACCGCTCGGTCCCTGGGTTACTTTATTGCCCTTGAAGACCAGTGTTCCATTATCTCGAATCACATTACTCCAAGTTTGACCATTGACATTGGAATCCACTTCAAACTCTATTTCAAGGCGACCATTGTCGAGTTTCGCCTTCAATTTCCAGTCGCTGCTCCCTGTACAAGGGCCTGCAGCGATGACCCTAGACCCACCACCACTGGCTTGGGCCATGAGTGGTGTGCCAAACAGTAAGGCAAAACCCGATAGACCGCTCAGCGCTAAACCGACTTGCTGAAGAACACGTTTATTTTGAATAGCCATGATTTGCTCAACTCCAGTGAAAATGCATAAACGATACGTGTCACAAAAATGTTCAGAGCCAATAGAGGGGAGAGCTTTCTGAGCTTCCTGCTCCATCGTTAACTCTTGTATTTTTTGTTGGACTGTCTTTAGTACGGGTGAGCAAATCGTTTGGATGAGAAGTTTTGTAAAGATATTCTCTCAGGCCAGAAAAAATGATCCTACCAATCCTGCCAAGCCTCGTTAAAGATAGACATTCCCGGAAACGCCGTTGGATTTTGATGGGCATTTAAGCGTTTCTGCAAGGCTTCTAGGGGCTCATTGCTGCGGGGAACATTCTCCACCAACTGATAGGGCAAAAGATTCCGTTCCAAGACAAAGGCCGCTGTGGTGCCTGCAGCGGCTCCCGCAGACCACTCAAAACTCTGTACCCGGTAGGTGGCGGCACTGATGTGGCTGGTGGCAATACTTTTCCCGGTCACAATCAAATTGTCGATATTTGGTGGAATCATGGCACGGAGCGGAATCTGATAGGGGTAGGTCCGTCCTGCGCCTTGACGTTCGCCGGGTCGCTCGGTATTTCCGGGCTTTTCCGGGGGATGTTCGGCCATACAAGGATGGAAGTCGATGGGGTAATGGCCAATGCCCACACTGTCGGGGTACAGTCGGGCGCGCGATCGCAGTTTGGCTTTGTCGATGGCAATCTCGCCGGTAATCACATCAATGGTGTTCAGCCCAGCCAAGGAGGTGATGAGGTTGCGATAAACCTCGCTAGACAACGTGTCGCGATAGTAGGGCTGGCGATAGTCTTTGCGAGACATGTCTATCTCATCAATGGAAAATCCTTCGCGGTAGGCGTAGCTATAGCGCCCAATCAGACGACGACTTTCCCGAATATAGGGAAATTTGGAGAGACCATGAGCTGTACCCATGGGCGTATCAAACCCTTTGAGGTAGCGCAAATTGGGCCAAGGTTGTTTCACATTCGGCCCCAATTTGGCATCCGTCGTCCCGGCAACCAGCCAATAAAAATAACCTTGCGCCAATTCCTCCGCCGATTTCAAACTGCTGATGCGCAAGCCGCCTTGCCAACCGCCGGGAGCCAGTTGGCCTTGATCGAGCAACTGCTGCCGGGTGTAAAGCCAGTTGTCGAGGGGGGTACCGGGTCCGTAGTCGTTGCCGCCGCCCCAATTCTGCATGGAAATATCGCCGGGGGCAATGTCAGTATCCTTGGCTTGCTTTTGCTGGCTGACAATGCGGCGATAGGTAAACACCAAGGCTGGTTTTTGGGCGTAGCGAGGGGCATCGTAGCTATAAAAAGCTTCGTACTGCGGATAAAAGGGCGGGGGCGGGGGTGCTTCCGGTTGGGCCGTTGCCTCCATCGCAAAGGTATAGGTCAATGCCTGGGGGCAGTAGGGGTAAGCTGTTTTACTGGAGCTAGACGGATTGCGATGAGATACGGGGTCGATGCCGACACGATAGGGAACATCGGCCAAGGCCAGCAATTCTCCCGTTTCGGTGGCTTCAATGACCATCCATGGCCGGGAGAGGGGTGAGGTAAATTCCAAAACCGTTTTATGGAACCGAGGGGAGTCCTGCTCTGAATAGCGATCCGCCAGGGTTTGCGAGAGGGGTTCGGTATTGTGGGGGGGGGCTCCAGGGGCGGGCTGATGCTGAATGGCACGCACGCTGCGAATCTGTTGACCGGAGCCTTGGGGTGAAAGGTTCAGGGATTTGACCACCGCATTCGGAAAAAAATGGAGGGTGCCTTTGCCCTGCCGTGCTGCGGTGCGTAACATTTTTGTCAGAATTTCGTGGCCGAGGGATGGCGGAAAACAAACCTCGCTTACCCAGCAGTTTCCTGGTTTGGGTTGGTCAATCCGCTGCAAAATAGCGGTCCGAAAGTCCAAATAGCCCCGGGGAAAATGCGATCGCGTGCGTTGGGCCACGGTTTCGTCCAGGGCAGAGGTTCCCTGGGAAGACACCTGACCGCCCAGCCAATCGGTCAGTTCAGTCAGACAAACGGTATGACCAGCCCGCAGAGCTTCGTCCGCTGCGGCAACTCCTGACAAACCGCCCCCGACAATCAAAATATCGCAGGCGATGGATTGATCGGCTGGACGAAGGGGTTCAGCCAAACTGAGATTCGAAATTCCAACAAAACTTGTAACGCTAGCCAGTCCTAATCCCCAACCCCAACGAGGCCAATTTCGACCGAATGCAACCATGGGGTTAATTCACAGCAGACGGATAATTCCCCAGGTGCAGCAGACGATCCACAACGGGACCGGGAACACCGGCCCGACCGGTGGCTACAGTTAACGGTTCTCCCCGGCGCAGATTGCGGACAATATCTTGAACCTTATAGCTTAAGGGTGCGGCGTAACCGATCTCTCCGGTCCGGTTGGCGATCAAAAGACCCCGAACCAGCGCATTAGCCATGGTGTGAAACAAGAGAAGATCTTCGCCACCAGAGTCTGCAAGCAACACAGCCATTTCCCAATTGGGATCGTCAAGGGATAAGAGACGTTCGAGGGTGGACAGGGGAACATGCGCGTGCGCACTCGCGAGACGCACGGATTCGCCGCGTCGTAACCGACGCACGACATCTTGCACCTGATAACTCAAGGGGTCACGAAAGCTGATTTCACCCGTGCGGTTGGCAATGAGCAACCCGCGAACCAAAGCATTGGCCACATTGTGACTGATCATGACCGAGTCCGGCACCGCTGAGGTTAGGCTCGCTGAGCCTATATCGGCTAATAATGTCTCTGGCACCAGACTTTTTTCAAGGGGAATTAAGGGCTGTTCAAAGAGGGCCTCAGCCGTGTAAAAGGACAGCGAAGCAGCGGACGCTGAGGAAACGAGGCTCATCCAAAGTACCGGAGCAATGGAAATGTAGCTAACTCTTCTCATGATCACCGTCCAAGCAAACCACTGCGGTAGAACATTATAGGGGAATACGGGGTTGATCCAAACCGGGCCATGGAATATGGATCCTCTGCTCTATAGAGTCTGTTATACGACAATTTAGGGATTTTGTGCGGACCAGCATTTTCAAATCTAGGATTCCGAACCGTCGCGTACAGGCTTAACGTGCGTCTCTCAGACCGGTCCAGCCAATGGCAATAAAACCCAGCGCTAGCAGAAAACTCCTGATTTCGGCTCGCCATCGGTTGAGCGACACTTCTTGATTGACCTGAACGAGGGCCTGTTGCTTTTGTTTTGTCATTTCTTCGAGCTGTTGAGCGGCTTTTTTGTCCATCGCCTTTGGATCTTTTTTCAGTTCTTGCAGCAGCTCCAGCTTATCGGCGGGCAAATTTTTCTGTTGCAACACTTGATCAATCTGACCGCTAGCGACTAAGGCTTGAAGTTGTTGCTGCTCTTGCTGAATCTGGAATTTGATCTGGGCTTCTTGTTGATCGGCACGGGTAATGGCGGTATTGGCAATTTCGCCGGAGGTGCTGAAGTGCAAAGGCATCAACAACAAAAACAACAATCCCAGCAAACTGGCAAAAACAAAGGTCCAAAACTGAGGATTACGCAATGGTGTCTTTGGCGAAGCAACCGCTGACGGCGGGTTGGCGATCGCATTATTCAGCCAGAACCCGGCATAGATCAGGGCTAACCCAATCAGGGCAATGACACCGCGATCAATCAGTTCATTCAAATAATTCAGCAGCAGATCGGGCTTATCCCACTGCATCGCAAATAACCGCACGATAAAGTCAAAGGCGACCGTGAGGATGAGGACAATGCCGACTATCGGTAAGACCAAAGAGGTTTGGCGCAATGGACGACTGTCAATCTCGTTCATAAAGAAAAATCCTAAGCCCCTTGCAAAACCTGCAAAATCTTACCACTTGCTGGGAACACTTCTATCGGATTAGGGGCGATCGCTCTGTAATGCCTCCGGTTGAAGGCTGCCGAGGGTGACCCGTAAATTGCGAGATTGACCTTGGTGTCTCACTTTGAGGGAAATCAGACTCCCTGGCTTCAGCATCTCGATCGCCTGTTGCACATCATCGCTG
>JBAVRC010001114.1:0-2442 GCA_049694615.1 Thermosynechococcaceae cyanobacterium
CTCTACAATTGCCTCGTCACAATGGCGCTACAAGGGGATCAGAGGCTTTTCAAACAGGTTCTAAGTCCAGGCCAAAAACGTCAACGTAAACGCATGGCCACCGTTGCCTGTGTGTATAGTACCCCTCGCTTTGTGCGCCAGCCTGAGCAAATCATTGGAGCGGATATCGAAAAGCCAGAACGTCCTGAAATCGGCAATAAGCGGGTCTGGGCCAGTGTTAGTAGTCTCGCAGAAATAAGTTGAACAATTAGAATGTTGAGCTAGTATAGCTTTTGGGAGTTCTGGGGGTAATGAAGGATGAGAAACTTCCAGGCTATTGAGCAGGTCCAAATCAAGTACCAATCTCTGCTGCCCTATTTGAATGAGAAAACGCGACGCATTTGGGCCGCGATAGAATCACTTGCCATAGGCCGAGGTGGAGTGAGCCAAGTAGCTCGTGCAACAGGTCTGTCACGTACCACCATTTACAGTGGAATTCGAGAACTGGCAACCCATCATGAAGCCGTCGAAGCAGAGCAACAGGATAGAATTCGTCACTCTGGAGGAGGGCGTAAAAAACTCACAGAGGTTGATTCAACGCTCATAAAGGACTTGCAAGGGCTAGTTGAGGCTTCGACTCGTGGAGATCCCGAAACGCCCTTGCTGTGGACCTGTAAGAGTACAAGCAATTTGGCACAAGAACTCCAGCATTTAGGGCACCGGGTCAGTGAGCGTACCGTTTGCACGTTGTTGCACGAAATGGATTATAGCCTCCAGTCGAATCGGAAAACTCGCGAAGGCAAACAGCATCCGGATAGAGATCAGCAGTTTCGATACATCGCTCAGAAGGTGAAGGCTTTCCACGAACGCAACCAGCCTGTGATATCAGTGGATGCCAAGAAAAAGGAACCCGTTGGACTCTATAAGAACGCGGGACAAGAGTGGCACCCAAAAGGAGAGCCGGAGGAAGTCAATCTACACGATTTTGTCAACAAAAAACTGGGAAAAGCACTGCCCTATGGCGTTTAATGACCTATAGAACCCATTTGACATCTTAGGGAACTTGAATTAAGGTGCTCAAGACGCTCTAATCCAGTCATCATGGCATATTCCAGTAGCCTCACCGATGAAGAATGGGAAATTTTTGAACCGCTGTTACTCCAGACAATACCAGCGAAGAAACGGACACGACCTCCCGATTGGACAAAACGAGAGATTTTCGATGGGATACTCTATCAACTCAAGAATGGGTGCAATTGGGAAGACTTGCCCAAAGATCTACCACCCTACTCAACGGTCTATTGGTACTACAAGCAATGGCGGGAAGCAGGCGTCATCGAAACATTGATGAGTGTCTTACATGGGCAAGTGCGGGAGCAGGTAGAAAAAAAGCCCAAATGGACGACGTTAATCATCATTGACTCCCAAGCCGTGAAAAATACCTGCAATGCCAGCGTGGACTCAAAAGGGTACTGTTTCTACAAATCAACGAATGGGATTAAAAGACACCTCGCCATTGATACACTTGGATTTCCTTTCTTTACTCACTGCACGCGTGCCAACGTCTCCGATGATGCAGGATTGATCCAGATGCTGACGCTCAACATCGACTATTTCAAGTCCAAACCCGTCAACATCCCCAAGATTACTATTCTGTTAGACCATGGTTATCATCCTGACCATTTGACGGAAGAATTGGAGAAGGTGTATCCCCAGATTATGACAAAAATCAAGTTTGAACTCTCCACCAAGCCCTCGAAACAGGAGAAGGCAGAACAAGGGAAATCTGGATTTGTTCCGGCAATCGCTCGGTGGGTTGTTGAGCGTTCGAATGCTTGGATGGAGAGATGCAAAATCTTGACTAAGAATTTTGAGAGAACTTTGTCGAATGCGACTACCAAAATCAACCTTTGCTTCGTTAGGCTAATGATTAAGCGCCTTGCAGCTACTTCTTAAGATCTCAAATGGGCTCTATATGCGAATCAGGGATGGGTGAGTGTCGGTATCAGCCACGATACAGCAGAATTAGCCGGTGAATCAATTCGCCGGTGGTGGTATGAGATGGGTCATTCGCTTTATCCAGATGCACAAGAACTCCTCATTACAGCAGATTGTGGGGGCAGTAACAGCAATCGATGTCGCTTATGGAAACTGACATTACAAAAACTTGCCGATGAAGTGGGCCTACAGATTCAAGTCTGTCACCTGCCCCCAGGCACCAGCAAGTGGAATAAAATCGAACATCGGATGTTCTGTCATATCTCACAGAATTGGCGAGGTAGACCTCTCAGGAGTCGAAGTGTCATTATCAAAGGGTGCGGCTCTTTTGAGACGACGAGATTAAGCAAGCATTAGAATCTCAGGGTTCAATGCCACTGAAATAAGGAGGCACAAAAAATCTGTAAGGCTTGATTTAGGTGCAT
The DNA here is from genome assembly GCA_049694615.1 of Thermosynechococcaceae cyanobacterium. Taxonomy (GTDB): domain Bacteria; phylum Cyanobacteriota; class Cyanobacteriia; order Thermosynechococcales; family Thermosynechococcaceae; genus JAAURS01. The sequence goes on from JBAVRC010001114.1 coordinate 2,403, forward strand.
CATAGCCTTACAGACTAAAAGAATATCTCCTAATCCTATG
>JBAVRC010001115.1:0-6741 GCA_049694615.1 Thermosynechococcaceae cyanobacterium
CGTTGGTTAAGGCGATCGCCTGTCGGGCACTCCCCACACCTGGATCCACAACCGCCAGATGAACGGTCCCAACGGGAAAGAATGGACAGGCATTTTGAAGCTGAAATGCAGCGGATTTAACATCTTGAGGCGGAATCTGGTGGGTTAAATCCACCAAAGCCAGTTTTGGGTTAATGTGCAACATCACCCCTTTCATGACCCCGACATAACTATCGGTCGTGCCAAAATCGGTCATGAGGGTCACAATGCCATTCGGTTGTGTCATGGACGGAAAGGACTACGAAGTCTTTTGCAGAATACATCGGCTTCAATCCATCAAGCAAACCCTTCAGGGGTTGCCTGCTTTGTGTTTAAGGGTGTTTCAAGGGACTGTTTACGTAGAATTACGGAGGGAATGGCCCCAGATCTAGGACGAAAGGTTTAATTCAGTATTTCTCCGTAGAAAGAAAAATAAGGTTGTCCGGTTCAAGGGCGTTAAATGTTCTGAAGTCGTGGGCAACCTAAGATTAATGAGCCGATGAAAGAAAAATAATTGTGGCACAGGATGCTCTGAAGTGAAGAAAGATCAGGGTCAAAATTGCAGATCTGGGAAATTACTTAAGTAATTGTGCGGAGGTTTTTTGAAAAGCCCTCCGCCAAAACCCGTATTTTAACGATGGTCTTGAGGCTTGCGGTCTGACGATAATGTTGGACAACGGATCATCAATACAAGCAAGCGGGTACTCACAATGGCTTATCAAACTTCCCCCCACTCCCAGACGATGGAACTCTTGATGGCCTATCGTCAACGTCCATCGGTTCATTTACGTAATCGTCTCGTTAATTTGAATATCGGTCTGGTGCGGAAGGTAGCCCATCGCTTAGCGCATCAATGTGCTGAACCCTACGAAGATCTCGAACAATGCGGATATTTGGGTCTGATTACGGCCATTGAGCGTTTTGACCCCTCCCAAGGCTATGCCTTTAGTTCCTTCGCTGTTCCCTACATTCGCGGCGAAATCCTTCACTTCCTCCGCGATCGCGCCAATACCGTTCGGATCCCCCGCCGCTGGCAACAACTCAGCCGCGATGGCGAAAAAGCCCGCCAGAGCTTAGCCATCAGCTTAGGACGCCAGCCGAACGATCAAGAAATTGCTACAGCCCTGAACGTCGATCTCAACGAATGGCGATCCGTCAAGTTGGCATCCTCCAATCGCGTCCCGTTGAGCCTGAATGCACGGGTGCCCTCCAACGGTCATCAGCAAGCCGATTCAGCCATGACCTTGGGCGATACCTTGATGGACATCCGCTGTCACATTCAACAAGGCAATGAAGAAGAGCGCTTGGAGTTGCAGCACGCCCTCAATCAACTGGAAGACAAAACCCGCGAAATGATTGAATCGGTCTTTTTGCACCAATTGTCTCGTCAAGAAGTTGCGGCGCGGATTGGCGTCAGCCCAGTGACAGTGACCCGTCGCATCAAAAAGGGCATTGAAGAATTGGTGGGTTTGTTGCAGCAACAATCCTTGTCTATTTCAACGGAGGGGTAAGGGGGCTTTTGCCCATGACCTTCAGCAAACGCTAACAGATCTCGGATAAGACATAGACATCTAAGCAAATTGGTTTGGATAATGATCCTAGCTTTGCTTGTCCAATTGTCCCAGTTCCTGAGTTTGTGTGTGAGTGCTCGACGTCTGCCCCAAACCACCGCTTTTGTGAAAATTACACAACACTCCTGGCATGAGGGTCACATGATAGGGGAAGTTGTTGCCAGCCATTATGTATGGCAATTTCAGTGGCAGTTTAAGGAGGGGAAACTTTGTGTATCGCCGTCCTTGGGACGCGCACTGATTCAAGAACCGCTAGGACGGTTTCTGGAACAGCAGGACTATCGCCTGGAACCGGGTGGCGATTACTCGTTTCAAATTCGCTGCCAGTTTTAATCCAGCCTTACGTTAGATCGGGAGGGGCATAAGGCACAAGAACAGGGTCAATCCAATGGACACTCACGCCTTGAGCTATACGGGGATGCGATCGCCGCAGTTACCTTGTACAATGGACCCTAAGCTGGGCTTAGCCCTACCTTGCGGAGAGGTGGCAGAGCGGTTGAATGCGGCAGACTCGAAATCTGTTTTAGGGTCACACCTAACGGGGGTTCGAATCCCCCCCTCTCCGTTGTTCTAGTGTTCTAGAATCATTTGACTTGTCGTTTTTAGTGCCAATTCTATGGCCCAATTCCGCAAGCCTTTTCCAAAAAAGAATCTACAAATTTTGGGTGGTGCTTCTCTTGTCTGTGCTGGGATGGCCTATGCAATTGTGCAAGGCTTTGAGGAGCAGCGGAACGTCAACGGGCCTCAACCCACTGAGCTACAGCCGAATCTGGGTCAGCCACCTGTAACTGGAATGCCCCAGTTGCCCATCGTTCCGGGAAAACCGCTGCCATCAACTACACTAACGATTCCGACTCTGCCGCCGAAAATACCTCAATTGCCATCTCAAACTGGAACCAAGAGCATCGCAACACCGAGTCAACCGATTCAGATCCCTACGCAGTCTATTCCCTCCCTGCCATCGAATTTACAAACGTCTTTGACCTTTCCCAACCCGTCCTTGACGAAGCCTGGTGGTGTATCTTCGCAATCGCCCGGTGCGTCTCAGTCTGCTAAATCAACTCAGAATAGCACTTCGCCCAATCTCCAACCCGGGGAACTGCTGCCCAATCTGCCAGATCCCTTGGAGATGAAAACCAATCCTGAACCAGCACCAGTGCCAGCCCCACCGGTTCGGAAGTCAATCGCTAGTCCACCTCCCGTTTCTGCCTATGGCACCCCCTCTGCCGATCACCTGAAGCTATCTCCCTCTCAGTTTTCTGACACGCCATTACTCAAACCGGAAGACCCCAAAGTGTCTCAGCCTCCAGTTGAAGACCAGCCAAATCCGGACCCAACCCAAAAACCTTAAAACATCAGGTTACTATCTCAACGTCTTTGTGCTGGAAATATTCGAATAAGGCGAGTAGCCGTCCCCATCATAATAGGCACGTACACGATAGCGATAGCCTGTCTTGATGGTCAGACCCGAATCAATGTAGGTCCTTGCACGGCCTGTTACATCTGCAATTGGGACAAAGTCAGTACAATTAGAACCTTGGCAACGCTCAATTTTTACACCCATCTGGTTATTGGAATGATTGCTCCAAATCAGACGGATCTGACTTTTGTTTAGAAGAGGTCTGAGACGTTCCTCTTGGGTCTCGTCCCCCTGAATTTTGGGTTGAGATTCAATCGATCTACGAAGTGGTTTTGCGATGAGGTTGCTCGGTGCTCGGTAAAGATGAACTGTACCCGGTGCTGAGCGCGGTATGACGGATGGAACAACCACCTCAACCAGATTTGAATAGCCTGACGGCCCCATAAAGCCCTGCGCCCTGACCCTGTACCGATACGTTACACCGGGAGAAACCGTTGTATCGCCAACACTCGTGGCATTTTCTCCTTTCGTTTGCCCAATCTTGACAAAATTGGTGCAACCAGCCCCTAAACAGCGTTCGATATCGACCCAAAACTCATTGGTGGCATTGTCTTTAAACGTGAAGTTAGAACCACCAACAAACGTGAGATGTGTCGGTGTGTTGGGCACCCGGTCTAGCAAACCAGTCTGCGTGTAATGGGAGGCGACAAAATACCCCCATCCCAGTGCGGCAATGGTATTTCCTGTCCCCAAATGAATCGCTTTCCCCCCGGCATAATCATCCCATACGGCCCATTGGGGCTTGCCCTTGGAATTGTACTTGGCAATCACGCCTTTGAGATTGGAGAGAGTGCCTGAACTGGGATTGGGTCCCCCGGTTCCCGTCACGTACACCGATCCAGCTGCGTCGATGAGCAGTCCATTGGGGGTTTCATCGTTATACTTACCCCCGTCATACCGCTGAGACCAGAGCAACTTTCCATTGGCGTTTGTCTTAAGGGTCATCCAATCGGTGTATCCGGCTGCGGCAATGCCCGTTGCCAGAATATTACCTTGCGGATCAACCCCTAAACGGGCAATTGCGGTGCCGACGTCATAACTTTTGAGCCAGGACTGTTTTCCCGCTGCATCTAACTTGAGAATGGCCATCCGCCTCGTGGGACCGGGGAAAAAATCCTTGGCCGTCCCAAAGTAGCTGACATTTCCTGCCCCAAAGGCGAGATTGCCGGATGCTCCTAATGTTGTGCTGGTCTTGGCCCACAAACGGTTCCCGTCGGCATCGTACATCAAGGCCAACAACAACCGACCACTCGAACCCGAAACACCAATCCGGGTATTATCGGGCGATATCACCACAGACGAGGGCTGGTCGATCGCACCGTTGTTATCATAGGTTGCCGACCATAGGCGCGCCCCTGCCGGGGAATACTTGATTAACAGCACATTATTGAAGTTGGATCCAACTGCATAGATATTGTTACTGGCATCCACCTGAACGCGCACAGCCCTACTGAACAAACCAGGTACGCTATCGGACCATAACAGATTGCCATTGGTGTCGTATTTCTGAATGATCCATCCAGTTCCTTGACCATCCGTGCTGCGGATCGTACTCGCGAAAACCACCACGTCTCCATTCCCATCGACGGCAATCCACGCCCCCTTGAGATTTTCGACGGGATTGTAGATCTTTTGCCACAGCAATGTTCCAGCGGCATTCAATTTCTTGATGTTCAAGACGTTGGTTGCGGGACTATCGCCAAGTGCATACACGTTATTACTGGCGTCGAGATCCAGCATGACGGAATTGAACGTATAGTCTGATGATCGCCAATCTTCGGTTAGGGCTTGATTCGGCTGGGCCAAAACAGGTGAAAGAACAGCCAGAGATGCGATCGGGGCGATGGCCAAAAACCTGTATATAACATGTTTGAAATAGCTCATTTTGTACATACACTCTCCTCTTTGCCTCCGGTTCTGGGTCGATGCGGAATGCAGTTCGCCAAATTATCTTTTTCTTCTCCTTCTCATTGTCTCAGCCTAAGGAACGTGAATTAAATAACTTAGGGAATTGGTGGGAAATCATACACCCTGCACCCCCTCATCCCCTAGCCTCTTTTCCCTAGGGAGAAGGGGAATCTAAGTTGATACTTCTACAGTAGTCGGAGATCGCGTTAATACTCCATTAGATCAGGGTGTATCTGCACAATAAGAACTACGGATGAGATGCATTAACAGATCATCGAATTCACGAAAAATGACAACAATAGAGACAAAAATCAATATTTTGTAACTAAAGATGGAAGATTGGATTCTTGGCAAGTCAAATTTGACGACCGTATCCCCTTGAAACGGGTTGCAGACTGGTTAGGCAGCGGTGCAATCCATCCAGTTTTGCCAGTTACCACCCACTAGGAACTCGGTGACGAGCAGAGCTTGAAAGGTGCCGCCGATGGGTGTATCCGGCAGCATGAAGTGAAATTTGGCTGAGGTGTTTTTGCCCAGATTCCAGGCGTTGAGTTGGTAGTTCTGTTTCCAGTACCCGCCCCAGAAGGCATTGTGTAAGGGGGGCGTGGCAGCGGACTGAATGGGATTGTTCAGATAGTCGAAAACCGTGACGTTGCGCGGGACATTTCTGCGAATCAGGGTACCTGTGACGGTTTGTCGAGTGTAATATCGGCTAATAATGCCTGTGCAGGTAAAGGTTCGCGTTGCAGCAGCTGAAGGGATACGGGTGGGACGAACTGTTGTAGCACTGACCAGGTGGGGGGAGAACGGGGCTAGGGAAAGGGCGATCGCCATAACAGATGCGATGTATCGGCCTACTGAGAATGGGGATCTCATGATTGGTCTTCCTCCGTAAGGTTAGATGGGCGACGAATCTCGAATCGAGATATTTCAAGAGATAGCGCCCAAATGTGAAAAACTCGGGAGGAGCCGGACTAAATAGTTGTTTAAGACATCATTGTTTACAGATGTGGTCATGGGGTGAAACTGATTTGATCTCATGAAAACCTAGAACTGAGAAATATTGTGTCAGTTTCGGCTGAACAGTGGCCAACCAATTTTGTGTTACCGTCGCATCAAAAATAACTATCGGCGATAGCTACTGGGTTCTGTTAGGGTAGCACTTGGTATGCAAGACGATTTTTTGTATTGTTTTGATTTTGTTGCAGAATGTTTTGTGTTTGCTGTAGCAAATCTTCAACGGTATCAGGCATAACTTGAAAGCTAGCAATCCCAATTCCGTAGGTTAAGGGGATGGCTTCCATTTCTAAGGAAGTTTTGATGGCAGGTTCAATCCGAGTAAAAACTTGTTGAGCCTGAATCTCGTTGGTTTGGGGTAAAAGTACGGCAAACTCGTTGCTGCTGAGACGCGCTACCACATCGTTGGCGCGGAGCGCTTGGCTCAGGGTTTGGATGAATTCATACAGAACAGCATCTCCTGCATCCTGCCCTAAGCGTTCATTCAGATCTTTCAGGTTATCCAGCACAATATGTGCCAAGGTCAAGGGAAATTTGTAGCGTTCAGCCCGGTTAAATTCAGCGGCCAATAGCTCAATAAAAAAGTTCCGATTAATAGCTCCAGTGGCCGAATCAATCCGAGACAATTGTTTCTCGATTTCATCGGCCAACTTAGTGCGATGGAGCAGTTGTGCTAAGACACACCCGATAATGCCGACAATAGCTGCGTTCCAAATCAACGATACTTGCGGCGATGCGATCTGACCTTGGGTCTGTGCTAAAAAGGCGATCGCTGCACTGAGTACCGCGACCAAATAGCCCGATCGG
>JBAVRC010001116.1:0-2610 GCA_049694615.1 Thermosynechococcaceae cyanobacterium
GGTTGGTTAAAAACCCGTGCAATCTGTTCTAGCTGGCGACAAACCTTGGGATGAAACAGCGTTTTGATGTCAAATTCAGCAAACCGATTCCTAATTTCTATAGATAATTCTTCGGTGTCAATCTCGCTTTTTGGCTTGCTATCCTCTGGGGTTGGGGGGTGCCAATGGTCTCTGGGTTGTTTGCCCTTCCAGCCATTGTCCTTAGCCAGTTGCCCCAGATATGCAACAGTTATCGGGTTAGATTTGTCGTCTTTAATATGTTTCCAGACATCATCAAACCCTTTATCGTCGTGCTTTTCTGAGGTTTGAGACCATAGACGTGCAATATATTCATCGACATCTGAGTGATGTAATGCAAACAAAATATTACGCCATTTATGCCACTCTAAGTCATTATTTTTGATGTGTCCAATGTACGATAAAGCCCAATTTTTATCAGTCCATTCCTTGCGGTTTTGTGGCATTAAATGACTAAAGCTTAGCATCTGCCTGACAACCCACAAAGGCGCAATCTCTACATCAGTTTCTTGTGGTGAACAGCCATCAACCCAACGATAGGATCGGGTTTCCGGGTGTTCGCCCAAAATCACCGACTGTTGACCGTTCCACCGAAAATCTAGTTGTTCTGGTTTGCCATCGGAGCCGTTGACTCCAGTGAGGATCACTTTTCCAGAAACACAGTCCAGGAACTCGTCTGGGATCCGGTAAAGAATCTGGCATCGCCCTGGTCTTCCGCTGGTGACCGCCACACTTTTGGGCAGCGCATCTTTGAGTGGTTGTCCAGAGATCTGTTCGATCAGCGGATCACATAATTCGCCGTCATGATCGAGGGCCACTATGCCGCCGGATACCCGACCAGTGAGCAAACCAACCGCTCGGAGTCGTCCATTAAGTTGTGAAAATCTATCTCTGGGTAGTGGCTGTTTCCAGTCGGGTGTGCTGGGGTCAGGTTTTCCATCAACGAACTGCTGATCAGGGTGAAACGGCTTTTTGTCGCCGTTTACAGCGCACAATGCCCAGGAATTGGGTAAACCGAATATATTCATGCTGTGATCGCCTCCTGTGAGAAGTGGCTGAGGCAGGATCCCATATTCTCAGGATCGAATAAAACAGGTTCGTTATAACAGGCTGAAATCCAGCAGCGACGGGGTTTTCTGCGTTTTGGCGAGGATTCTACGCCCTCGAATCGATAAACGTCAGCGTAGGGGGTGTTGGCCCAATATAGATTAGGATCTATATTGGAATAAAAATTGATTGGATTTTTCACTGGCCCCCCTTAAGCCGCTGCCCGGTTGCTTTTGGGGTTTTTTGCCTGATTGCTGGGTAGCGAATTGAGGTAGTGCTCACAGGCCCGTTGGTGAGCAACCGGATCACCTAGGTTCGCAACCCAATCGGCGATTAGGTCAAGATTGAAAAGGCGATCGCCCGCGTCGTCCGTGACGTAGTGCAGCCCCTCTCGCCACTGACCCGAACGGATCAGGCCAGTGATCTTGGTCTTCCCGTATGGGACGACCTTAGGGAGATCTCGATATTTGCCTCGTCGCCAAAATTCAAGCACCATTAGAGAAACCTCGCTATTTACGATTGGTTGGGTTTACCCGTTAGCGCTCCTGATTCCCTGCGGCCTAGGAAACTTAAGGGACAGGGGCGCTTTCGGTTTTTGTTGGTTGGGGAACGCCGTTGAAGCGTTTTTGGGATTAAACCGATATTAACTAGACTCTACGAAAAACGATCAAACGTTTTGTCCCCGGAAATCAGCAAAAATTCACGCCCTCCCGAAAGCATCCTTTGCAAAGGCTTTCAGCATTTAGCACTCTTTTAGGTTTACGGCACTTTTTGCAAATAATGCCGCTCCCCCGCCGTTCAGGGTTCCACCCCTCAGGTTTTTTAGACCGAGTTTTTTTGGACGGCTTGGATCTCCCATAAACCCGCTGACAGGTATCACTCCCACATGTTGCAGGCATTTTTTTCCCTTTACTTTTCTCAAAAAAGATCATATTTCGACAGAAAGGGCAGATGAAATGAGTTTGCGTTTTTGATTCTTTCACGTGTCGCAGCTTGGCCAACGTCTCAGCCACTTCAAAAAGTCTCTGATAGTGCTCTCTCAAAAGATTCTGTATTCTCGGATCCTCAGCAGATGTCAAAACTGCTCTCCAAAACTCCCATAAGATTTCAATGGACTCTCTGTATTCACTAATTTGATTGATGTTAGGTGAGTATTTTGTACAATCGAAATCGGAGGCGTTTAGTCCTGGAAACACAGCAGAACCTTCCGAAAAAACTTTGGCGAGACTAGATTGTAAGACAAGCAGTTTATTCACAAAGCTTCTATCCAATTCTGCGTATTCCTTGGCTTTTGAAAATGAAATAACTTCATTAATGAAAAGAGATTTACAATATATGTTTATTACGTCATGCCTCTTATAAACTTGCATCGCGAAACCCATTAAAATGCAAAGATGATTCTCAGCAGGCGATATAAAACTATAGTGAGGATGCCCGTACTGTTTGAGATTGTTTATCGTTTTCTCATGCCAGCGCCAGAAGGTTTCTATAGAATCTAAATTGATAATCTGTAGTATCTCCGTGAGCATCCTGTCACTGGGGACT
>JBAVRC010001117.1:0-1568 GCA_049694615.1 Thermosynechococcaceae cyanobacterium
GCTGAAAATGCAATCAATGCTACATCAGAATCAACTCAAGGAAAGCTTGGATTTTGGATGGCAACAGCACTGGTCGTTGGCAATATGATCGGTTCTGGAGTTTTTCTCTTGCCTGCTTCCCTGGGACCTTATGGAGGGATTTCGATTATTGGCTGGTTATTTACCTCAGCCGGTGCGCTTTGTTTGGCGCTGGTGTTTGCCAAACTCTCTTCCTGGGTGCCCAAAGCGGGGGGACCCTACGCCTACGCCCGATTAGGGTTTGGAGATTTTATTGGCTTTTGGATTGCCTGGGGCTATTGGATTGCGGCTTGGGCAGGCAACGCCGCGATCGCCGTTGCCTGTGTCAGCCACCAACTGGTTGCGGGTTTTCCCAGAAGGGTGAATTTGTCTGAAAGCCTTTAGATACCTGCCATTTCCCTGACTCTAACTAAAATGACTCAAGTCTCTTTAGTTTAACGGTCAGCAGGCGTAATCATGGCTCAATCTCAGTCTTGGCAAGGGATTCCTACACAATTGACCCCAGAACAATTTGAGGAATTTGTCTTGCCCCATTTGCACAGAGGAAGTCGTGGTCCTCAGCCAAAGCTCGCTTTGCACGTGCTCTTTAACTACATCCTGAAACTGTTGTACCTCGGCTGTCAGTGGAAGGAGCTCCCGATCGCGACAGACAAAGCGGGGCGACCGGAAATTCACTACACCCGAATCTATGGTACCTTCCGACGCTATGAAGTTCATGGATGCTTCGATGCTATTTTTGCAGGGTCGGTGTCGCACCTTCACCAGAACGAGTATCTCGACCTCAGCGTCATCCACGGCGATGGAACGACGACCGTGGCAAAGAAGGGCGGCGACAATCTCGGATTCAGCGGGCACAAGCACCTCAAAGGGGACAAAGTTGTGGCCGTCTGCGATCGCAACTGCAATGTGATCGCTCCTTTCATCGCAGCTCCTGGGAATCGGAACGAATCACCGCTGTTGAAGGAAGCCCTGCCCCAAGTGACCCGCATTGCCAAGCAGGTCGGACTCGACCTGAACCAGACCATCTTTAGCTTAGATGGAGTTTACGACAGTCGGGCAAACCGCAAAGCCATTTTCAATCGCGGCATGGTTCCGAATATTCCTGAAAATCTGCGCGGTAGAAAAACGCCGAAGCGGGGACGCAAGCGCTTTTTCGATCCAGTTCTTTTTCAGGAACGGTTTTTCACGATCGAGCGAGTCTTCGCTTGGGAAGACAAGTTTCGACACTTGCTGATGCGCTTCGAGCGGATCAGTTGTTTGCACTACGCTCTGAAAACCCTTGCGTACACGATGATCAATCTCCGGCATTTCTGCCAGAGCTAAAGGCTTCTCGATCCATTCCATTTGAGGTCTTGGCGAGAGAGACCCGGAATTGTCGTACTTTTAACACGGGGATAGTGGGAAAAAGGACTGGAAAACGATCAAAAATACTTCCTCCTACCTCGTCGAGTGTCACTTGGATACCACCCTTGAAAATTGTTCATCAAATTTGCACTAAACCCGCAACCAGTTGTTTATCATGCTTGTTGTTGAGATCTCCAGCATTTGGG
>JBAVRC010001118.1:0-3799 GCA_049694615.1 Thermosynechococcaceae cyanobacterium
GACCCCCACGATGTCAACGTGGTGCTCTAACCAACTGAGCTATGCGTCCTCAGACAATTAAGCTATCACAGCACTCATGAAGTTGTAAACGCCAGAATCTTTTATTGTCTGCCCAGACTAGTTTTCAGACCCTTGGAGCCCCAGAGCTAAGCTAATCGTTCTATGATTCAATTGTCGGACTCAGCGACCCTTACAACAAACCCCATTGATCCAGACTCTATTTACCTCATACAACAGATTCCTATTGGTCTTACTTCTAAAAATCCCTTAAATTCATGCTAATTAACGGACGCTATCAAATCTTGCACCCTTTGCAAGACGGGGGTTTTGGCCACACCTTTCTGGCCGAAGATACGCAACTGCCCTCGCGACGACGGTGCGTCATTAAACAACTGAAACCGATTCAAAACAACCCCGAATTTTATCGGCTCATTCAAGATCGCTTTCAACGAGAAGCCGCCATCCAAGAAACCCTCGGCGAAGCCTGCCAAGATATTCCGCGTTTGTACGCCTACTTTACGGAAGGCAATCGCTTTTATTTGGTTGAAGAATGGGTCGATGGCGAAACCCTCAGCCAAAAAGTCGCCGAAGTCGGCCCCTTCTCAGAAACCACCGTGCGGCGTATTTTGACCGACGTACTGGCCATCCTGGATGCCGTCCATAGCCGTCAGATCATTCACCGCGACATTAAACCCGACAATATTATGTTGCGCAAACGCGATGGCAAAGCCGTCCTCATCGACTTCGGTGCTGTCAAAGAAACCATGGGGGCTATTCTCGATTCCAAAGGCAAAACGGCCCAATCCATCGTCATTGGCACTGCCGGATACATGGCTCCCGAACAGTCTGCTGGACGTCCCTTGTTCGTCAGCGATCTCTACAGCCTGGGCTTAACGGCCATCCACCTCCTCACGGGCAAATCCCCTGCCGAACTCGATATAGACCCCCACAGCGGCAAAATCGACTGGCGATCGCACGCCCCCACACTCAGCGAAACCCTAGCCCGCACCATCGATAAAGCCATCCAAATTCATCCCTTTGAACGGTTTGCCAATGCACGGGCCATGGGTCAAGCCCTCCAAGCCCCAACCCCGCAAGCCCTCGTCAACGAACCAACCATCGTTTCCCGTTCGCCAGACCTCACCGCAGTGGTCACCCAGGTCGTCTCCCCAGCCGGACCGGACACCGACGTGGCTGTGGTCGCTCAGTCCCCTGCATCATCCCCAAACCCGTGGCTCAGACCCTTCCTCATCGGTGCGGGGATTGGAGGTGCCCTGCTCTTGGGGTTCCTATTGGTGCGCGGACAAACCCCGGTGGCCGATGTGCAGCCGTCTCCCGCCAATACGTTCAGTCCAACGGTTAGTTCCTCTCCTAGCTCCGCCTCCCCTAGCCCATCTCCAGAAGCCTCCAGTCCCTCTCCTGAACCCAGTGAATCCCCATCCCCGGAACCGTCCAGTACGGCTCAAGCCAGTTGCGGCGATGCCAACGACAGCGGAACAACCTGGTATCCGGTGTTCATCAATAATGCCGATCTGGAACAAGTGCGCCGAGACGATTGCCAAGATGCGATCGCCAAGGTGCGTGAAGATGGCACCCCTGCAGTCCAAGTGGCCAGCTTTACCGACGAACAACGGGCCAATGACTTCGCCCAAAAAGTAGGCGGCGAAGTCGGAAAACCCTATCAACTTGGGGCGTCTCCCTCGCCATCCCCTTCGCCATCTCCCTCAACCTCCCCCAGTGCTTCCCCCACCGACGATCCAGCGTCCGAAACCAATGCCGTTATTGTGGATAATGGCGGTTCCACCAATGTTAGACGCGGCCCCGGCACAACCTATGGCGTCCAGCACATTGCCTACTCCGGCGATCGCGTGCGTATCACAGACAGTGCCCAGGACTCGGGGGGATACCTGTGGTACAAAGTCTATTTCCCAAAATCAGGTGCAACGGGATGGATCGCCGGACAACTCCTACGACCGGATTAAACGAACGCTCTCTTCACTCGCGCCTATGAAATCCCTGCGATTCCTCAAAGAGAACTGGCCTTTCATTGGTCTAACGCTTTTGACCGCCCTGATTGTGACCTGGGCTGGCCTAACCATCCGAACCATTTTCAGCCCTCAGGCTTCCCATCCTCCCCATGCATCCCCAGTGGCCGCTCCAGTGCCCACCCAAATTCCGTCATGGCTGAAGACGCCTGCGTCCTTGCCCATTCCCTCTGTATTACCCACTGCGCCGCTGCCGCCGATGGGGCAAACCCCCAGTCTGCCCAGTTCTGCGGCGACGCCCACCCCATTGCCAACGGCCAAACCCTCTGTAGCTAAGGCTCCCAGCGTATTACCGCAAATGCGCTATGGCCACCTGCCCTACGCCGAAGATCCGCCCGATCGCCTGGTGAGCATTGGCACCTATGGCTCAGGAGACTACAAACGAACCGAATATTTGGACCGAGATGCGGCGGCTGCCTTTAGCCAAATGGTAGCCGCCGCAGGAGCCGACGGGGTCAGTATCATTCCCATTTCTGGGTTTCGGTCGATTGCTGACCAAGAAAAACTGTTTGAGCGACAAATCCAGCGCCAAGGCAGTCGCGAAGCGGCTGCACGGCTGAGTGCCCCACCGGGCTACAGCGAACACCATACGGGGTACGCCGTCGACATTGGAGATGGCAACTATCCAGCGAAGGATGTCAAGTTCGAGTTTGACACAACGCCCGCTTATCAATGGATGACAGCCCATGCTCGAACCTATGGGTTCGAGCTATCGTTTCCCGAAAACAATGTGCAAGGGGTCAGTTTTGAACCCTGGCATTGGCGGTTTGTCCAATCGACCCATGCGGCGGCGGTATTTTCCGTGGCCCATAGCCTACGGGGACAACCCCCAGGCTAAAACGCGTGGGGGAGTGGTTTTGGGCCGCTTATTGCAGAATTGCAACGGTTCCGATTGCCATGTAACAACACTGGTAAAATGAATGGTCAGTCAGGCGGAGACGAGCACCGTTCAAGCAACCATTGAGTTGGCTTTGTGGGGCTGGCATACATCGGCACTGACCGCAATTATAAAAATGGCTGTTTCTGGGAGGACGGAAGGTGTTAATTGCAGGGATTTTCGATATTTTTTCGGCCATCAACTTTGAAGTGATTTTTCAGCTCCTAATGCTGGCCATGATTGTGATTGCAGGCCCGGTTGTCGTTTTTCTGCTCGCGTTTCGCGGCGGCAACCTTTAGGTCAATTGAGCCAGCCGTTGGGCCGGACATTGATACCAGCGCACAAGGCGCTCTAATTCCTGCTCCACCTGATCGGTTTTCGGAAAGTTGGGGCAGGGATATCCCATCTCTCGCAGCATGGCAATCAACACACTAGGAGAAACCCACCACTGTTGGCCCAGATCCAAGAGGTTCAGTTTGGCCTCGGGTTGTTTCACAATCTGAAAGCCCAGTTGCGATCGCAACACTGCCGCATCGGGCATTTTCGGGACACCATTTCGCACATAAACCCGATGAGGACGCGCCACAGCCAGTAACCAGCGCAGATGAGTCCAAGAAGGCGGCAACGTCCACAGCACAACGGTTTTGCAAGGACTGCGGGGACGATCGTAAATTAATTGGCCCGAAAGATCCTGGACCGACACGTAAGGACGCTGGTAGCCGTAGAGCAGACTGGTATCAGTGAGTTGGGGCAGTAGGGTTTCCAGGGAAGATAGGGCGTCCCACGTGAGGTTTGAGCCATCGATGGGGGGCGGTTCAGCCCATGCCAGATTCAAATCGGTTTGGGGTAACAGGGGCGATCGCAACTTGTTTTTTTC
>JBAVRC010001119.1:0-5754 GCA_049694615.1 Thermosynechococcaceae cyanobacterium
CTATATGTACATTGCCAACACCGAAGCCGATTTATTGGTTGGAAATGGTCAGCTTTATACTTTTGTTGCCGATAACGGCAAAATTTCTCCAGCCGACTTCCCCAATAAGCAAACTTCCTTGACGGGCAAATTTGTCCCCATCGATCAAGCCGATAATACCGATGCATTGACGCTGCGGACAAAAGCCGATGCCTTAGGTGCCATGATTTTTGTGCGCCCCGAAGATATCACAACCAAAGTGGGCAATCAAAAAACTATTTTGTTCACGACGACCGGTCGTAGTGCCTATGTCAATCCAGATACGAGTCTGCCCTACGATGCCAGAGGTCGGGTGTACAAGATGCAACTCGACAAGAGCGATCCAACTCTTGTGAAGTCGATCAGTGTGATCCTAGACGGAGATAAAGGCGACGATATCCTGAACCCAGATAATTTAGCCACCAGCCAAACGAGCCTGATGATTCAGGAAGATATTAACACAGAGTTTCAAGGTCTCCATCCCGGTAGAGTTCTGCGCTATAACTTTAGCGACAAGAGTCTGACGCCCGTTGCGGAGGTGGTTCAAACCAGCGGGGCCTTGGGGGCTTGGGAATCGAGCGGAATTATCAATGCATCGAAGATCCTTGGTCCTGACACTTGGCTTCTGGATGTGCAAGCCCATACGCTGTTCACCGATTACAACGGGAAACAGGATGAAAGCGGACAGCTTTTGCTTCTGAAAGTTCCAGGATCTGCTGCTCGCACATCAGAAGATTTCTAAAATAATGCAAAACAAAACTGTTCATCGTGTTTGATTAATTTGTCACTCACCACTCTTTTCCCTTCAAACAAATTTGAAGGGAATTTTTATGAGGGAAATTTATCAAACCATCTAAAAACAAATATCAACTAATGACGCAACTTTCACTGAATCATAGAAAATAATTTATTGAGGACAATAAACTATATTAATTTTTATAAATATATATATAGATTGTTGATTGCGAAATGAAGACAAGTTAAGAAATGCCCTTGTCTATAGGGGATCGTCTAGCATTCGGGAAAGCGGGTCGATCTGATCTGAGCCCGATTAAGGTCAGGTTTTGTTTGGGTTATGGGCTTTCGATGGTCATCGAAATAGAACCCCATGCCAAGATATACGCTAAATTCGATGCATTTGCCGCAATTGAACGGTATTGCTTGCGTTGAGTCGAAAAAATTTAACCTTAGACTTTTGATAGATAGTATTGAGCTTAAGGAGCGCCCATGACCATTGCAGTTGAGCAAACGGTACCGTCTGCCGAAGAATTGGAAAAGTTAGCGAAGCTGTCCCGCAAGGTGGGTATTCCCAAGGAAGTTTATGCAGACGAGCGTCGGGTTGCAGCGACACCAGACACAGCCAAAGTGCTTCAGAAAATGGGCTTTGAGGTTTGGGTGGAATCGGGAGCCGGAGACTGCGCCAATTTTTCGGATGCCAGTTATGAGCAGGTCGGTTGCCATATTTGTCCTGATGCCCGTCAGCTTTGGGCGATCGCCGATATCGTCCTCAAGGTCCGTGCCCCCCAACAGCACCCTGTCCTAGACCTGCACGAAGCCGAACTGACCCATTCCGGCCAAACCCTCATCAGTTTTATTTGGCCCGCCCAAAATGCCGAACTCCTCGACCGACTTGCAGCCCAGAAAGCGACGGTTTTAGCCATGGACGCAGTGCCGCGCATCTCACGGGCACAAAAAATGGATGCCCTGAGTTCTATGGCCAATTTAGCGGGCTATCGCGCCATTATTGAAGCGGCCCACCAATTCGGGCGCTTTTTCACCGGACAAATCACCGCTGCAGGCAAAGTACCCCCCGCCAAGGTGATGGTGATTGGCGCTGGAGTGGCTGGATTAGCTGCCATTGGTGCGGCCCGAGGTCTGGGGGCCATTGTGCGGGCCTTTGATACACGCCCCGTGGTGAAAGAACAAGTGCAAAGCATGGGGGCTGAGTTCCTCGAACTCAATTTCAATGAAGATGGGTCTGGGGCCGGCGGATATGCCAAAGAAATGAGTCCAGAGTTCATCGCGGCGGAAATGGCACTGTTTGCGGCCCAAGCCAAAGACGTGGATATTATTGTCACCACCGCACTGATCCCCGGCAAACCGGCCCCCAAACTCATCACCCGCGAGATGGTGGAGAGCATGAAAGCGGGTTCAGTCATTGTCGACATGGCCGCAGAACAGGGCGGCAACTGTGAAGTCACCCGTCCCGGTGAGATTTATCGTTATCAGGATGTGGCTATTATTGGCCTCACCGATTTGCCTAGCCGCATGGCCAACCAAGCCAGCCAACTCTACGGCACTAATCTGTGCCATCTACTCAAAGATATGGGTGGCTCAGAGAACTACACCATCAACTACGACGACGAAGTGGTGCGCGGTGCATTGGTTCTCCATGAGGGACAACTCACTTGGCCTGCCCCCAAACCGGCAGCCCCCCCTCAAACTGCGGCCCCAGCCCCAACAACTCCCGCCGCTGCTACTCCGGTTCCAGCAGCCAAACCTAAGTCGTCCAACGGTTGGATTTGGATGGTGTTGATCGGCGCAGCCCTGGTTGGCATGGGATTAGGCGCACCGGAATCCTTCCTGTCCCACTTTATTGTCTTTGTGCTGGCTTGCTTTGTGGGCTGGCAGGTGATCTGGAATGTTGCCCCTGCGCTCCATACGCCACTGATGAGTGTAACCAATGCCATTAGCGGGATCATTATTTTGGGCGGGATGTTGCAAATTTCTGGGCCATTGACCTCGCCCACGACGATTTTAGGCGCGATCGCCATTTTGGTCGGCACCATCAACATTGCCGGGGGCTTCTGGGTCACCCAACGCATGCTCAACATGTTCCGTAAATAAGAGCAACTCCGATCAATCCTGCATTTCAACCCCTAACGACACATTGAAGGTTGACGAATATCTATGAACCATAGTCTTGTAACCGTCGCCTATATTGCGGCGAGCGCCTTATTCATCTTGAGCTTGGGCGGTCTTTCCAACCAAGAAACGGCCCGTAAAGGCAATCTGTTTGGCATCATTGGCATGGTCATTGCCTTGGTGGCAACGGCCTTAAGCGGTCAACTCACCCCCACAGGGCTGGCCACCTTGGCTGCCATGATTTTACCGGGTGCTCTGATTGGAGCCGTCTTAGCCTCACGGGTAGCCATGACCTCGATGCCAGAGTTAGTGGCTATTTTGCACAGCTTTGTGGGACTAGCCGCTGTGTTAGTGGGCATTGGCAACTACCTCAGTACAGAAGATAGCCTCGTGGGCGCGGAAGCCACGATTCACCAAATTGAAATCTACTTGGGTGTGTTCATTGGGGCGGTGACCTTTGCCGGATCCGTGGTGGCCTTTGGCAAATTGCGAGAGTTGATCAGCAGTAAACCTCTCATGTTGCCCGGTCGGCATTTGCTCAATATTGGCTTTTTGGTGGGTTCAG
Source organism: Thermosynechococcaceae cyanobacterium (assembly GCA_049694615.1). Taxonomy (GTDB): domain Bacteria; phylum Cyanobacteriota; class Cyanobacteriia; order Thermosynechococcales; family Thermosynechococcaceae; genus JAAURS01. The sequence continues at coordinate 3,449 of JBAVRC010001119.1, forward strand.
CGGTTCTGGGCGTGCAATTTATGGGCCTGGATGCACCCACAGGGTTGCAACCGCTGTTGATTATGACAGCGATCGCCTGTTTTCTGGGTCTGCACTTAGTGGCAGCGATCGGCGGGGCCGATATGCCTGTGGTTATTTCCATGCTCAACAGCTATTCGGGCTGGGCAGCAGCGGCGGCTGGATTTATGCTCAATAACGACCTGCTGATTATCACCGGAGCGTTGGTGGGAAGCAGTGGGGCCATCCTGAGCTACATTATGTGTCGCGCCATGAACCGCTCATTTATTAGCGTTATTCTGGGTGGCTTTGGCACAGGGTCTGCCTCTGGCCCCGCCAAGGCCATTGAAGGGGAAGCCACGGCGACGACGGTGGATGAGACGGTTGAGCTACTGAAAAATGCCCGTAGTGTGATTATTGCCCCTGGTTACGGCATGGCGGTAGCCCAGGCCCAACACGCGGTGGCAGATATTACGAAAATATTGCGCGATCGCGGGGTCACGGTTCGGTTTGGCATCCATCCCGTGGCAGGTCGGTTACCGGGCCACATGAATGTGCTATTGGCTGAAGCCAGTGTGCCCTACGATATCGTGTTGGAAATGGACGAAATCAATGAAGATTTTGAAAAGACGGATTTGGTGATGGTCATTGGGGCCAACGATACAGTGAACCCCAGTGCATTGGATGATCCCAACAGTCCCATTGCGGGGATGCCTGTGTTAGAGGTCTGGCACGCCAAACAAGTGATTGTGATGAAACGCAGTATGGCCAGTGGCTATGCCGGGGTGGATAACCCATTGTTTTATAAGGACAATACCCTAATGTTGTTTGGCGATGCCCGCAAAAATGTCGATGCAATTCGCGGGACATTAGCCCAATCAGAAACTCCCGCATTGGCGACCGTTTAACCCTACGTGAGTTCGACTCTAGAGAATCACTTGGATCATAGTGGGATTCCAAAATTCATGAATCATTAGGATTGCTATACTTCAAATTGGAATTAGCAAATCAACTTAAATTTCCTTTATCCTTATGTTTTCTACGTTCTCCGTGATCGCCAGATTCTCTTTAGTCGGATTATTATCGACTTCAGTTTTTAATCAATTTCAGCCCGCTCTGTCGACGACGGAACATCGCCTCCCTGCCTCCAACCCTCAGGCGCTAATGGCAGGTCTCCCAAAAGATTACAGTGCTCAATTGACCTATCAAGGGCGGATTCGCGAATACCTAGTCCATTTACCGGCTAACTATCGTTCATTTCAAACCTATCCTCTGGTTTTAGTGTTCCACGGCGGATCTGGAACCCCCGAACAGATGCGATCGCTCACCCGCTTTAATGACACCGCAGACACTGATCAATTTATCGTGGTTTACCCAAAAGGCATTGAAAAATCCTGGGCTGACGGTCGGGGGACAACGCCTGCTGAGTTGGCTGGGGTAGATGATGTTGGGTTTGTTTCGACATTGATCAATCAACTCGTGAAAAACCTTACCATTGACAGTCGCAAAGTTTATGCTACTGGAATTTCTAATGGCGGTTTATTTTCCCAACGGTTAGGCTGCGAACTCTCAAATAAAATCACAGCGATCGCACCTGTCGCTGCCACATTTCCTGCCAAACTGGCTCCTACTTGTCAACCGCAGCGTGCGGTCCCTGTTTTACAAATCATGGGCACCCAAGATCCCCTGATTCCCTTTGAAGGGGGGACCGTTCCACCCGGACGTTTTGGGAGTGGCGGAGATTTTTTGTCCAACGATGATGCGATCGCAGTCTGGTTAAAGATCAATGCCTGTAGACCCTTCCCGGCAACCACACTTTTACCTAATATTGCCGACGATGGAACTATTGTAGAACGCCGTGCTTATCAAAACTGTACAGGGACAGCTCAGGTTCACAATTACATTATTCGCGGGGGTGGCCATACCTGGCCAGGTGGCTTACAGTATTTACCGGAAAGAATCATTGGAAAAACGAGCCGAGATATTCAAGCTTCGCCTAAAATTTGGCAATTCTTTAATCAATTTACTCGTTTATGAAGTAAACATTATTAGAATTATTAATGGATATCCATCTTCTTGACACCAAATCTTCATTCCCAAAAAACCTTAAGGGACCATCGCCGGATTGACCAGCAGCCTGTCTACTTTATGAACCAGATGTTCAGGATTGAGGGGTTTCCTTAAAAAAGTGTCAGCCCCTGCATCCAGGTAAGACTGCGGATCCTCCGCTGTTGCCGGAGGGGCTAAAACCACGATTTTCAAGCTACCCGCCGCGAACAGTTGTCGGAATTGGCGAATGAGTTTTAAGC